>NZ_CZVS01000033.1:0-69538 GCF_001535985.1 Candidatus Kryptonium thompsonii
GTCACATCCATAGCCTTTTCACCCGATGGTAAAACATTTGTCTCTGGAAGTGCTGATAACACTCTTAAACTTTGGGATGTCTCTACTGGTAAGGAGATAAGAACATTTAGAGGACATAGTGGTGATGTCACATCCGTAGCCTTTTCACCTGATGGTAAAATAATTATATCTGGAAGTGGAGGGTTATTTGACAACACTCTTAAACTTTGGGATGTCTCTACTGGTAAGGAAATAAGAACATTTAGAGGACATAGTGATGATGTCACATCCATAGCCTTTTCACCCGATGGTAAAACATTTGTCTCTGGAAGTGCTGATAACACTCTTAAACTTTGGGATGTTTCTACTGGTAAGGAAATAAGAACATTTAGAGGACATAGTGGTGGTGTCACATCTGTAGCCTTTTCACCTGATGGTAAAACATTTGTATCTGGAAGTGATGATAACACTCTTAAACTTTGGGATGTCTCTACTGGTAAGGAAATAAGAACATTTAAAGGAAATAGTGATAGGGTTTGGTCCGTAGCCTTTTCACCTGATGGTAAAATGATTGTATCTGGTAGTCATGATGGCACAACCCGCTTATGGGACATCGCAACAGGTAAGGAAATTGCTCAGATGGTGGGTTTCACCGACGGTGAATGGATTGTCATCACACCAGAAGGTTACTTTAACGCTTCACCAAATGGAGCAAAGTATTTGAATGTCAGAGTTGGCAACAATGTCTATTCCATAGACAACTTCTTTGAGAAGTTTTTCAACCCTGTTTATGTTGCATCTGTGCTTCAAGGTAAAAAGGTCGAAGCTGTTGTTGATATAAGAAAGGGAATTTTAACTCCGCCCGATGTGAGTATAATCTCACCTGAACCGAACGCTGTATTTAATACAGACGTAATAACTGTAACTATCCGAGCAAAGGATACTGGTGGAGGCATAGATGAGATAAGGCTTTATCATAATGGCAAGGTAGTTGGAGAAGACAAAAGAGGGATAAAGTTAGCTTCTAGTGAAAATGAGATAATAAAGACGTATACCGTGACCCTTGTTGATAGCATAAACATATTTAGAGCGGTTGGCTTCAGCAAGGATAGGACAGAGTCAAACCCTTATGAAATTACAGTAAGGCTTGCTTCTCCAGCAAAGGATGTATCGCTTTATGTCTTTGCAGTCGGAATAAATAGATATAAAAACCCTGCTCTCAATCTCAACTATGCTGAGCCTGATGCAAGGGGAATAGTGGAATTCTTCAAGGTAAAAGGAAAGGATTTATTCAAGAAGGTGGAGACAATATAGAACTTTACAACGAACAGGCAACGAAGGAAAATATCATTTCAAAACTCAAAGAGCTTGAAAATACGAACCCACAGGATGCTGTATTGATTTACCTTGCGGGGCATGGAGAGACTATAAATGACAGGTGGTATTTCATCCCTCATGAACTTACATATCCAGAAAGGGAAGTGGAGGTGCAGACAAAGGGGATATCCTCTGATGAGCTTTCAGTTCTAATAAGGAACACAAAAGCTCAGAAGATACTTGTGCTTATAGATGCGTGTAAATCAGGGGCTGCGCTTTTAGCATTCAGGGGATTTGAGGATAGGAAAGCGCTCTCACAGCTATCTAGGGCAACAGGGGTGCATGTGATAGCAGCATCTACTAAAGAGCAGTATGCAGCAGAGGTAAAGGACCTTGGGCATGGGGTGTTCACATACACCCTTCTTGAGGGACTAAAGGGCAAAGCGGCTGGAGGAACAAACATTGTAACTGTTCGTAAACTTATGGGGTATGTTGAAGAACAACTTCCTGAGATAACTAAGAGATACAAACAGGAAGCACAATTCCCTGTGGTTGATTCAAAGGGAATGGATTTTCCATTGGTATTGGTAAAGTGAATGAATTTATTGTATATTTATTTTTGTAAATCTTGCACGTAGATGTTGGTATGGTCATTTAAAAAAAATTAGATAATATGAATAATGAGAGCTATAGTCTGGCTAAAAAGGGATTTGAGAGTAGAAGATAACAGGGTTTTTGAAGAAGCGAAGAATTACAAAGAGATTATTCCAGTGTTCATTTTTGACGATCAGATTCTTGCTGATTTGATGTCTTACGATAAGCGCTTAGTTTATATAATAAATGCTATAGAGAACATTGGTATAAAAGTTTACACCTTTAAAGGAAAAACATTAGAAATTTTCAAAAGGCTTTTGGATGAATTAAAGCCCGACGCTGTAATAACCCAAAAAGCTTATTCATGGGATGGTGAGGAAAGGGTAAAACAGGTTAAAAATCTATGTTCACTATACAATGTAAAGTTCATAGAAGTCTTTGATGGACTTTTGGTAAATCCCGAACTCATACCTCCTAAAAAGGTCTTTACAAGTTTTTACAAAGATTGGCTTAAATATCTTGACTTGGAAAGAACCGATGTGAAAGTAAAAAACATACCTATCATAGACTTAAAAACTTTTGACCCAAAAGAATTAATAAGCCAGTTGAAAATAGATACAGTATACTTCAAACCTCAAGACTGTAAAGAGAGATTAAAAAGTTTCGATTTCAAGAATTATGAGAAAACCAGAGATTATCCTTATTTAGATGGTACTTCGAAGTTATCTCCGTGTATAAGATTTGGGATTATCTCCATCAGGGAAATTTTTGAAAGGTCCAAGGAAAGTGAAAGTTTTTTAAGAGAACTTGCTTGGCGAGAATTTTGGTATCATATCAAGCTAAACTTCCCGTGGACAAAAGATTTAGAGTTTCAAGAAAAGAGAAGGAATATACAATGGGAAAACAATCAAAAATTTATAGATGCCTTCCTCAACGCAAGCACTGGTTATCCCATTATAGACGCAGGCATTAGACAACTTATTCAAGAAAAGTGGATTCACAACAGAGTTAGAATGATTTTGGGAAGCTTTTTAACAAAGGACTTGCTCGTAGATTGGCGGATAGGTGAGGAATTTTTTAAACACCATTTAATAGACTATGACCAGTTGGTGAATATAGGAAACTGGCAGTGGATTGCTTCAGTAGGAGCAGACCCTAACCCTTTGAGGATATTTAATCCTATACTACAAGCTAAGCGATTTGACCCTAACTGCGAATATATAAAAAAATATATCCCAGAATTAAAAAATCTCCCATGCCACCAGCTCCATGATCCGTTAACGTATAATCTACCATATCATAAGCCAATAGTTAACCATTATGAGAGAGTGAGTATTGTAAAGTTGAAATATAAATAAATCTAGGCTTGTTTGCAGAACAAATATTAAGGGTCAAAACTTATGAGAGAATTCGAAAAACCTATTTTGGTTTTAAGTGCTTGCCTTGATTTACAGCCTGTTAGATATGATGGAGGCACTATAAAAGATGAGTTTGTTATCAAGCTTAGGAACTATTGTGAGATATTGCCTGTTTGCCCTGAAGTTGGCATAGGTCTTGGTATACCTAGGGATAGAATAATTGTATACGTAAAGAATAATACCTACGGTGTTTTTCAACCTACCACGGGAAGGGACTTAACCCAAGAATTACTTGCATTTTCAAATAACTTTATAAAATCTTTGCAGGAAGTGGATGGTTTTTTGCTAAAGAGTAAATCTCCCTCTTGCGGAGTATCAAATACTACGGTATATAAGGACACAGAGGGGAAAGAATTTTACACAAAAGGCAAAGGGCTTTTTGCGATGGAGGTTTTAAAAACCTATACAGATATACCAGTAGAAGACGAAGGTAGACTTCGCAACCCACAGCTAAGGGACTTATTTTTAACGCGTATTTTTTCACTTGCGCATTGGCGAGTTTTTAGTAAAGAATTAAAAACGATAACCGAACTTATGAACTTTCACAGAACTTATAAATACATGCTCTTGTCATTCAGTCCTATGCTCTTAAAGAAAATGGGAAGACTCTTGGCTCAATACAGAAGCAAAGAAGATTTAGAAAGTATAAAATCCGAGTATGGTCTTCTTTTTAAAAAAGCTCTAAGTAAGAAACCTCATGCTGGATCTCATATAAACACTTTTATGCATATTTTGGGACATTTATCCGACTTTTTAACAAGTAGGGAAAAGAAGCATTTTTTGGAGGTTTTGGAAAAATTTAAAAATGGGAAACTACCGATAAGCGTTCCAAGGGAAATTCTTAGAAGCTGGGCTTATAGATTTGGAGATAGCTATGTGCTTTCACAAGCTTATTTAGACCCTTATCCGGAAGAGTTAGAATGAACAATCACAAATCCTTATAAAAGCAAGCTTAGGCTTATAAATTATTACGTTAAAATCCACTGCTCTCATGTTTACGTTTATAGGTGCGAATATCTTTTCTATATGTTAAGTTATTCAGCATTTACTAGTAAGATGGTCGCGAGAGATTTAGTTATCAGAGCTAAATTTTAATAGATTTGAGTGAGTACAGCAAATAGTTGTTTGAATAGTATAGAAGCGTTTTGTTATGAGTTTAACATTTATTTTTTTTCATGAAAAATGTTTTGTTTCATAAAAGTTTTTTCATTAGTCTAAAATGATATTTTGGTTTGATATCGAACGCCAATGTGTGAAACAATTGGAAATAGAGTGAACAGGTAGGTAAAGGTTTTGATTTTAAAGCGGATGTAATAAATGTGTTTGTTTAACTTGACAATGTGTGTTTTTATTTTTTATATTTATACTAGGTTCATGTTGATTGACTTGACAAACACGTTTTTATTTTTTATATTTATATAAGAGGTTCATGTTGTTAATCTTACACATATCAATGTTTTATTCCAGCGAGCCTATTATGGGGTCGCAATGGCGGTAGCACGCAAAGTAAAAAAGTTGGGGCTTAAATGTCATCCGATTTACATATTGAATTAATTGAAAAAATTAACTCAAAGACCGCAAAGATAGGTGTCATAGGGCTTGGTTATGTGGGTCTCCCTCTTGTGATTGCTTTTTCAAAAGCCGGCTTTGATGTCGTCGGCTTTGATATTGACGATGAAAAGGTCAATCTTTTAAACAGGGGTGAAAGCTATATAAAGCACATTGATATAACACCGATAAAACAAAACAGCAAGTTCAAAGCGACATCCGATTTTTCAAAATTAAGTGAAGTTGATGTTATTATAATTTGCGTCCCTACGCCTTTGAATAGGTATCGTGAGCCGGATATGAGCTTCGTCCTTAACACAGGGGAGACAATATCAAGATACTTGCGCAGGGGTCAAATTGTCGTTCTTGAATCAACCGTTTATCCTGGGGCTACGGATGAGGATTTAAGACCTGTCCTTGAAAAGAGCGGTTTAAAAGCAGGCGTTGACTTTTTCCTCGCTTTCTCTCCAGAGAGGGAAGACCCGGGGAATAAAGGATTTTCGCTGTCAAACATACCGAAAGTCGTCGGTGGATATACAGAAAAATGTCTTGAGGTGGCAAAGGCACTTTATTCCAAAGTTGTCGCAAAAGTTGTCCCTGTATCAACAACAAGGACAGCTGAGGCGGTAAAACTGCTTGAAAACATTTATAGGTCTGTTAACATAGCGCTTGTAAATGAATTGAAGATGCTTTTTGACAGGATGGGGATTGATATTTGGGAAGTTATAGAAGCAGCAAAGACAAAACCATTTGGATTCCAGGCGTTTTACCCAGGACCAGGGCTTGGGGGACACTGTATCCCCATAGACCCTTTTTATCTAACCTGGAAAGCAAGGGAATATGATTTTCAAACGAGGTTTATTGAGCTTGCAGGTGAGATAAATACATATATGCCATACTATGTCGTTCAAAAGACGATTGAGGCGTTAAACAGGAAAGGGAAGAGTATTTCAGGAGCGAGAATATTGTTGCTTGGTTTAGCTTATAAAAAAGATGTTGATGATGCTCGTGAGTCACCAGCATTTAAATTGATGGAGTTGTTTGAGGAGAAGGGAGCGGTGGTTGATTATAACGACCCTTATATTCCTCTTTTACCCAAGACGAGGAAATATAAGGCAAACAGCAAACGATCGGTTCCTTTGACCGAGGAAAATCTCTCAAAGTACGATTGCGTTGTCATTGTTACCGATCATTCCGTTTATGACCCAGATTTCATAGTAAGACATGCAAATCTTGTTGTTGATACGCGTGGTTTGATAAAGGATAAAAATGAAAAGGTGGTAAAGGCGTAAGTGTTTAATAAACTGAGAAATATTATTTCACATCCAGAGCATAAAATTTTGCTGAAAAACATCTTTTCTCTCTCAATTTTGCAGTTCGCAAATTATGTTTTGCCGTTAATCACGATACCTTATGTCGTTCGTGTTATAGGTCCAGATAAATTTGGCTTAATTTCTTTTGCTCAGGCATTTGCTACTTACTTTTTGCTTGTTGTAAATTATGGCTTTGATCTAAGCGCGACGAGAGAAATATCATCAAATAGAGATAATAAAAACACACTTGTAAGAATTTATAGTAATGTTTTATTTACGAAAGCATTTTTGTTCACGCTTTGCACTTTGATTTTCACGAGTTTAATTTTCCTTATACCAAAATTTAGGGAAAATATCCTCGTATTTATTGTCTCATATTTAATTGTGGCTGGTTACGTTTTGTTTCCGACATGGCTTTTTCAAGGGCTTGAAAAACTTTATATTACCTCAATTTTTAATTTTATTGTAAAGCTTCTTTTTACAATAGGGATTTTTATTTTTTTAAGGAATAAAAACGATTTTTATCTCGTTCCACTGCTAATGTCTTTGGGTCAAATTTTTGCTGGAACGCTTGCCTTAATGTATAGTTTAAAATTGCTTGATTGGAAAATAAATATGCCCAGGTTAGAAGATATATTTCGTGAATTGAAAAATGGTTTTTCGGTTTTCATTTCACTTGTTTTTATAAATTTTTATACGATATCAAATACATTTATTCTGGGTTTTTTCGCTCCACATGAAAATGTCGGATATTTCGCCTCTGGGAGTAAGCTTGTCTTGGTTTTCCAAACTTTGGTTTTGGCTCCTTTGGCTCAATCTTTATATCCGCATGTGGGGAAAATTTTAAGAAACGATTTGAATAGAGGTATTGAATATATAAAAAAGTTCAGTGTTATCGTAACTGCGCTCACCTTACCCGCAAGTATTTTTTTGCTTATTTTTGCCCCTATCTTAGTGAAGGTTTTTTTAGGAGATCAGTATTTGCCATCAATTAATGTCGTGAGAATTTTATCCTTTTTCCCGTTTATCATTGGTCTTTCAAATCTTTATGGAATTCAAACGACTTTAAACTTGAAAATGGATAAGGATTTTTTTAAAGTGGTTATGGGAGGATCTATTATAAATTTGCTTTTAAATGTGTTGCTTGATCATAAATTGGCGGAAATTGGAAGCTCAGTTTCATGGCTGATAACTGAAATATATATAACGAGCGCATTTATAATTTTGCTTGAAGCAAAAGGAATAAAAATCATTGACTTTAAATTTTATTCAAGGTTTATAACAGGAGTAGTAAAAAGTCGTGAGATTTGATTATTTAATAGTAGGTGCAGGATATAGCGGTTGTATATTAGCAGAAAGAATAGCAACACAACTTGAAAAAAGAGTTTTACTCGTTGAACGTAGGAATCATATAGCTGGTAATGCCTATGATTATTATGATGAAAATGGGATCCTTGTTCATAAGTATGGTCCTCATATTTTCCATACAAATAGTAAAAAAGTTTGGGATTATCTTTCAAGGTTTACGGAGTGGAGGTTGTATTATCACAAAGTTCTTGCTGTTGTTGATGGAAAAAAAATTCCAGTGCCTTTTAATTTAAATTCTCTCAAAATGATATTTCCTGAAAGATATGCTGAAAAGCTTGAGCAACTTCTTATTGAAAAATATGGATATGGTGTTAAAATACCCATCTTAAAATTCCTTGAAGACGCGGAAGGCGAGTTAAAAGTTCTTGCGGAATTTATTTATGAGAAAATATATTATGGATATACCTTAAAGCAATGGAATTTGAAGCCTGAAGAACTTGATCCAGGAGTTACAGCTAGGGTTCCTGGAATATTTATTAGTAAAGATGATAGATATTTTCAAGATAAATACCAGGGAATTCCAAAACATGGCTACACAAAGATGTTTGAGAAAATGATAAACCATCCAAATATACATGTTTTGCTTAACACTGACTATAAAGATATAATTGACTTTATAAAATTTGACAAGTTAATTTTTACTGGACCAATTGATTATTTCTTTGATTATATGTATGGAGAATTGCCTTACAGGAGTTTAAGATTTAAGTTTGAGCGATATGATGTTGAGTTTTTCCAGGAGGTAGCGCAAGTAAATTACCCTAATGAGTATGATTATACAAGGATAACTGAATTTAAACATTTAACTGGTCAAGTTAATCCTTATACTGTTGTGGCATATGAGTACCCCGAAGCTTACGAAATTGGCGCAAACGAGCCATATTATCCTATACCCAGGGAAGAAAACCTTGAGGTATATAGAAAATATGCCAACGAGGCAAAAAAGTTAAATGGCGTTGTTCATTTCGTTGGTAGGCTAGCGGATTACAAGTATTATAACATGGATCAAATAGTTGCAAGGGCATTGAGTGTTTTTGAAAATGAGATAGTTTATTCAAGTGTATAAAACAAAAATTTTTAACATAGATGAGAGACAATACGGTTTGTGCCGTTGTGGTGACTTACAATAGAAAAAATCTCCTTTTGGAATGTCTTGAAGCGATAAGGAGGCAGACAAGACCAGTTGATGCAATTTACATCATAGATAATGCATCTACGGATGGAACTCCCGAAGTTTTAAAAGAAAACGGATATATCCCCGAATTACCTCCTTTCAATCTTTCAGAACCTTATGAAATTGAACATAAAATAAGCAACTTGGTTGACGGAAATCCTATCAATGTATTTTATGTCCGAATGTATGAAAATACAGGTAGCGCTGGTGGATTTTATGAAGGAGTCAAAAGAGGATATGAGAGAGGCTATGACTGGTTGTGGTTAATGGATGATGATGGCTTGCCTGAGAAGGATTGTTTAATGAATTTGTATAAATGCACTAATGATTTAAATATTGTTGGTTCTTTAGTTGTAGCCTCTGATAATTCCTCCGAATTAACATGGAAACTGCGGGTAGTTGATTCTCTGGGAAATTTTATCCCAAGAACTTATTTTTCAAATGTTGAAGAAGTCAAAAGACACGCAAAAAATGGTATATATTATGGTATTCCGAACTTCTTCAACTCAATTATAATTAAGAAAGACGTAATCTCTATAGTTGGGTTTCCGAATAAAGACCTTTTTATATGGGGTGATGAAGTTGAATATGCAATGAGGTTGAAAAAAGCAGGTTATAAAATGGGGGTTTGTGTAGATAGCATATTTAGGCATCCGAAGATTAAACATAAAACTATTAGTGATGTTTACATTTATCGTCTATATTCAGATATTCAGTTTAATAGTTTCTTTCTCAGATTAATTTATCCAGTATATATATTCATTAAGTTCAGCAAGTTTCTTATCTTGAGATTTAAATTTAAACTAACGGCAAAAATTATAAGAGCAATTATTTCAGCGCTTTTTTGGGGTAAATTAATACCTTATAGAAAATGAGTGAACTGTTTTATATATTATTGCCTTTTGTAATTTTATATTTGTTTAAACTTTATCCTTTGTTCAGGAAAGATTTGGTGTATCTATTATTTGTCTTTTGGGTCACAGGAGTGGCAACTTTAGCTCGTGAGTTTACCTATATAAAGTTTGGATTTATTTACATTACCGAGCTTATTATGTTGTCTGTAATTTTGAGTTCTATGGTTAGGGCTTCGCTTGGGCGAAAATTAATTACTTTTAAAAACGGGATAATAAATGTTGCCTTGTTGTTTTTATTTGCATATCAATCTTGGGGACTATTGAGGTTAATTTACGATTTACTTTTCTTTAAACCATCTGTAACATCTGAAGATAATATCTTAACTGTTTTACGAAATTTTAGTTTGGTTTATTATTCCATTTTTGTCTATATCGTTTTGATTGTTCTAAATTTTGAGGGTGCAAAAAAAATAGAAGCAATTTTCAAGTCTATTTTATATTTTAGTGTTTTAAGAAATATTGTCGTAATCGTTCTTTATGCTATCGGTTATGAAACATTTATTCCAGAAGATGGTGGAATTATAGGTGGACATCATTCTTTATTTGCTGTTTTTTCTTTTTTAATTTCATTTTATTTTTTAATAGAGTATAGGGACTTAAAATATTTGTTCTTTCTTTTACTTAATCTGATTTTTGTAGTTCTTTCAAGTCATAGAAGCGCATTTATGGCTTTAATAGGTAGCGTATTATTATTGATTTTATTATATAAAGGGCAAATAAAATTTAAATTAATTACGGCACTATTGATTTCATTCTTCGGTTTGTCGTTTGTTATAATTACTTTTTCTGAAAGCGCGTTTGCTTTTATCGTACGAAAAATATCAGAAAATTTTGAAAGTTTGGTTTATTATAAATTATCTGATCCCAATTCCAACTGGCGATATCTTTACTGGAACAATGTATTAAAAGTTTTTTTAGAAAATCCAATTGGAGTTGGTTTTAACTATTCGTTAAGTAATTTAGCTCCTTGGTGGGTTTGGAGTGACAATCCCAGAGAAATTCTTTTTAGAAGTTCACTAAGGTTGGATCCACATAATTCATTCTTGTCTATTTTAGTTAGAACTGGAGCGGTTGGATTTGCTATGTTTACTTTATTTTTGGCAATTTTTTTTATAATTGTTAGAAAGACTTACAAGAAAGCCAAAGGAAAGATAAAGAATTTACTCATAATATCTTTCTCCAATTTTATATCTGTTTCAATGTTTGCAATGTTTAATGTTACTTTAGAAGGTCCTTATCATGGAACATTTTTTTGGATATGGATAGGAATATGTTTGTTTATAGCTCTTAATGTTAAAAATGCAGTTGAGAGTAATGGAATATTCAAAGATTAAAATATTAATCGTTGGTTCATTTCCCCCTCCTTACCATGGGAGCGCGATATATCTTGATAAGTTGAGAAAGAAACTTATTCAAGAAAAAGATTTGGAAGTATTTGTTGTTGACACATCAGATAAAAGAGATGATTTAACCAACTTGGGTAGATTTGACTTTGCAAATGTATATGCTGGCTTGAGGTCATTGTTTAAATTGATTTATTATCTAATATTTGTTAGACCAGATGTGGTCTATATCCCAATATCCCAAAATCATTGGGCTTATTTTCGCGATGGTTTATTTATTTTAATTTCAAGTGTATTTAAAGCCAAAATTCTTATTCACCTGCATGGTTCATATTTCCTGAAGTTTTACGAGGAATCATCTTGGTTGTATCAAAAGTTCATAGATTTGACAATGAAGCGCGTTGACGGAGCTATAGTTTTAGGGGAAAAGCTAAAATATATATTTGAGAAGTGGTTATCCACCGATAAAATTTTTGTCTTACCGAATTTCATAGAGTGGGAATTTAACGAAGATAAAATTCGTAGCACTAAGAATGATGAGTCGGTAGTTAGAATAACTTACCTGGGAAACTTGCGTGAATCAAAGGGTATATTTGATTTACTTGAGGCAATAAAGATTGTGAAGAAAAGTACAAGGACTAAATTTATTGTTAATATTGCTGGGAAATTGGGTGATGATCCTGTAACGGGTTTGAGCTTGAGAGAGCATGAAATTAGATTTGGTAATTATTTGAAAGAACTTGGTGATGTGGCGAATTATATTGGTGAAATAAAGGAAGAAAAAGATAAATTTGAGCTTTTGAAAAATACGGATATTTTCGTTTTCCCAAGTTGGAATGAGGGACAACCACTTGTAATTCTTGAGGCAATGTCATGTGGTTGCCCTGTTATATCAACTAAAGATGTTGGGGTGATTGATGAGACAGTTATTGATGGAGTTAACGGATTACTTGTAGAAAAAAGGAATATTAGGCAACTCGCGGATGCTATATTAAAATTAGTTAATAACAGAGATCTGAGGATTAGTTTCGGGATGAATTCTTTGAAGAGGTTTGGAGAATTTTATACGATAGAAAGGCATATTTATGAATTTAGAAAGATATTAATTGTTTTATTGTTTGGAGAAAAATTAAGATATCTTAAAGTTTTACCGGTTGCTATAAAACTTATACCCCCAAGAAGGTTTAACGACCTGTTTGATTTAAGGGGATATACATTGAAAAAGTTTATAAAGTTTTTGGTGATAGAAGGTATCGGTTTAAGTATTAATAAGGCAAAAAATAAATTAATTGAGAGAAAAATTTTAAAAGGTGAATATCTTGTGATAATGAAATTTAAGTATGATAAAAATATCTTTTTTTGCTTTACCAGAGATTTGGGGTATTTTAAACCTGAGGAAATTATGTTTTTTAAATCAAAATTTGATGATATAGGAATTAATTCAATATATTTATCCACAGAAACTTTAGATATATTTGAACATTATCTTCCAGTTCCTTCTTGCCCTGATGATGTAAAGGAAAAATTAGTAAATGGAATTTTAAAGGATAATCAATATTTAGTTCCATTTCCTGAAATTTATACTGTTATTTGTAGAACTAAGATTGAATCTACAGCCATATTAAGTAATCGTATCTCTCTAAGAGATAACGGTTGTTTTATTTTGGGTTTTGGTGGATATATGCGGGAATATGCACTACACTTTTTTTAAAAAAGATATAATAGCTGCTTTGGATTATAAGGCTAGAGCTATAAGGCGATATTTTAAATTTGATTTTCCAATTTATGATAGGTTTGAAGATATTATGGATGAAATCGCAAGAGTGAAAAATCCATTAGTTATTATTGCTACCTATCATTCAGATCATGCATGGATGACTAAAATGGTTTTGGATTGCAATCCAACCGCAAGAGTTTTTATAGAAAAACCCGCTGCAGTTACTAATGAAGATGCAAACATTTTGTTTGAACTTAGAGCTAAAGGAGCTTTCATTGATATTGGTTATAACAGGAGACATGCTCTATTTACTCAAGTTATTCGTAATGCTTTAAAGGACTCAAAAGGTCAGGTTCATATTACTTTTATTGTTAAAGAATTAAAGATTCCAAAAACCCACTGGTATTTTTGGTCAAATCAAGGAACCCGAGTAACTGGTAATTGGACGCATTGGATTGATCTGCTTAGATTTTTAACGGGTAAAAATGTAATTAATTTTTCAGTTATTGGAGATGATGGAAATGCAACGGTACTTTTTGAGTTGGAAGATAAAATTTTGGCTGAGATTATAGTAACAGATATTGGTAGTGATTTTTATGGCGTTGAAGAATATTTTGAGATTAGATTTAATAATACAACAATAAAACTTCGTGATTATAGGGAATTAGAGATAATAAATAATTTTAGGAAAATACGTTATAAAAGAATGAGAAGAGACAAAGGACATTACAAAATGTATTTAACGCTAAAGGAAAACATTTTGAATAATAAAGGTCCTTTTTATCCTGCTGAAGATATACTTTGGGTTACTCATTTGTGTAATGAAATAATAAGAGTTATCAAAGATTAATATGTTTCAAATAGTTCAATATCAAAAGACGGGAAAGATATCTGTAGAGGATTTACCGGATATAAAGATGTTTCCAGGAGGTATCCTTGTTCAAAACTATTATTCTCTGATTAGTGCGGGGACCGAGAGAACTTCGGTTAAAACCGCTCAGGCGTCTTTATTTGGGAAGGCAAAGATGAGACCAGATCTCGTTAAGCAGGTTTTGGAAAATATAAAACGTGAGGGTTTAATCGCAACCTATAAGAAAGTTATGAATCGGCTTGATAACTATAAAGAACTGGGTTATAGTTCAGCTGGAATTGTGCTTGCGTCAAATGTTGATGAATTTAAACCAAGCGATAGGGTAGCTTGCGCTGGGTATGCATATCATTCTGAGCTAATCTTTGTTCCAAAGAATCTCGCAGTTAAGGTCCCTGATAATGTTTCTCTTGAAGAGGCATCTTTCATTGCGATAGGTGCAATCGCTTTACAAGGAATAAGGCAAGCAAAGATAAATTTGGGTGAAAATGTTGTGGTGATTGGATTGGGATTGATAGGTCTTGTTACAGTTCAATTGCTTAAAGCAAGTGGATGTCGTGTTATTGGAACTGATATATCGGAGAGAAACTTTAATCTTGCAAGAGAGTTTGGATGCGATGAAGTGGCATTGTTTGATAGTTACATTGAAAAGGTCGTTGAATCATTTACTAAAGGTTATGGGGCTGATGCTATTATAATTACTACTGCCACAAATTCCAATGAACCTATTGAGAAGGCGATTTCATTTGCAAGAAAGAAAGGAAGAGTTGTAGTTGTTGGTGTTACCGGAATGGATATACCTAGAACAGGATTTTACGAAAAGGAACTTGAAATAACTATCTCATGCTCGTATGGACCTGGAAGATATGAGATTGACTATGAACAAAAGGGGATTGATTATCCTTTTGGTTATGTTCGTTGGACGGAAAAAAGAAATATGGAAGCGGTGATTCAACTATTGTCTGAGGGTAAAATTAGCTTCAGTAGATTAATAACACATAAAATTCCAGTTGAAGAGGGGCTAAAGGCATATGACTTAATTACTGGTAAAATAGACGAGCCGTACATTGGGATTTTGATTGAATATAATAAGGAGCCGAAAAAAGAGTTTGTTCGCATTAGAAAAAATATTAAGGGTGAAAATAAAATAAGTGATATTGTTGTTGGCTTTATTGGTGCGGGTAATTTTGCACAATCTTATCTTCTGCCGTATTTGAAAGATAAAGTTACTTTGAAAAATGTTGCGACAAGAAAACCGATAAATGCAAAGTCCGTGGCAGAAAAGTTTGGTTTTATTGAATATTCAAGTGATCCATCGGTGATTTTTGAAGATAAAAATATAAATACTGTGTTCATAGTAACGCATCATGATTCCCACGGATTTTATGTTAAGGAAGCTCTAAAGTATGGGAAAAATATATTCGTGGAAAAGCCACTAACTGTTAGAGAAGACGAATTATATGAAATTAAGAAGTTATACGATGAGTCCAATGTTCATTTAATGGTAGGGTTCAATCGCAGATTTTCAAAACAATTTGGGCTGATAAAGGATTTCATTTCAAAAAGTAGAGACCCCATTGTTATTAATTATAGAATTAATGCTGGTTCTGTATCACCGAACTCTTGGTTGCAAGATTGGGAACAAGGAGGAAGAATAATTGGGGAGGCATGTCATTTCATTGATATTTTTGACTATCTAATAGATTCCGAACCCGTATCTGTTTATGCAGTATCATCCGATAGTAATAACTCAAAGCGTTTGGAGGAAAATGTAGTGGTGACCATCAGTTATAACAATGGTTCTGTTGCAAACTTATTGTATTTATCTAATGGAAGTAATTCTCTGCCTAAGGAATATTGTGAAGTTTTTTCTGGCGGGTTGGTTGCGGTGATGGATGATTTTAAAAGAGTTATATTATATTCTGCTGGTAAAAAGAAAAAAGTTAAATTTAACACTGGTAAGGGACATAAAGAAGAAGTGGAGCATTTCCTCAAAGTTTTAAGGGGTGAAGAAAAGCCAAAATTAAGTTTTGATTCAATCTATAAAACCACCTTTTTAACATTTAAAATCATTGAATCTTACCAAAATAGAGCTGTAATATATCTTTAAATCGGTAGGTGATGGAATTAGATTCAAAATTTATGAGGGTTCTTTTTTCGCTTAGGGATTATATTAGGAGAGAAGGCTATGCAGGTTATGATCCTTATGATGGATTAAACTCTCCGTTATTTAAATTGCCAATATTAAGGTCGAATAAGTTTATCCGTTTTGCTTTTCAGCAAATTTTCAGAAGAATACCTATTAATCTTAGGGGTTTGTTGGGTATAAAAAAGGGGATAAATCCTGTAACACTGGGTTTATGTATACAAGCATATACGTATCTTTCCATGATAAATGAAGAAGAAAAAGAATTTTACTTGAATGAGATAAAAAGTTTATTAGATATTTTAGTTAATTTAAGTTCAAAAGGATATAGTGGTTTTTGTTGGGGTTACAATTTTGATTGGGAAGCAAGATACACCAAAATTCCAGCATATACACCAACCATAGTAGCAACTGGGTTAATAACTAATGGATTATTTGTATACTATAAAGCTTATTCCGACAAAAGCGTTAAAGAAATTTTAATAAGTTCAGCTAAATTTGTTTTGAATGATTTGAATCGAACATATGAGGGGGAGACATTTTGTTTTAGTTATTCACCTAATGACCATCAAAAGGTTTATAATGCTACAATGAAAGGAGCGCGCCTTCTTACCCAAGTATACGAAATTACCGGAGATCAATATTATTTAGAAGAGGCAGAGAGAACTGTAAAGTTTGTTATCAATAATCAGAATGATGATGGTTCATGGTTTTACTCAAAGGGAGACGCAAGAAAGTGGGTTGATAATTTCCATACCGCTTATGTTCTTGATGCATTAGATGATTTTATTAAACTTTCAGGTAGAAATCAGTATAAGATATATTTGGATAAAGGGTTAATGTATTATCTTGAAAAGCTTTTCATGCCGGACGGTAAACCGAAATATTTTTCAAGACGATTTTATCCTGTAGATGCAACTGAGGTAGCTCAATCGATTTTAACTTTAACACGTTTTGGGTATATTGATAGGGCTATTAATGCGTTAAATTACGCATTGGAGAGTTTATATTCTGGTAAGGGATTTTTTTATTATCAAAAAAACAGATTTTTCACGCACAAAACATCTTATATGCGTTGGAGTAACGCTTATTTTTTTAATGCAATTGCTTGTCTAGCATATTCGGTGGTAGTAAAAAGTAAATACCTTTGTTTTTAGATGAAAAAGATCATTTCTGTAGTTGGAGCAAGACCAAATTTTATGAAGGTAGCTCCTATTAATAGAGCGATTCAGAATTTCTTGAGAGAGCATTCGGATTTTCCTCTTATTCATAAGATTTGTCATACAGGTCAACATTATGATAGTAATATGTCTGATGTGTTTTTTAAAGATTTAGAGCTTCCAGAGCCGGACTTTTATCTTGGAGTGGGAAGTGGTAGCCATGCAGTTCAAACTGCGCGAATAATGATTGAGTTTGAGAAAATTTTGATAAGTGAGAAACCGGATTTGGTTATAGTTGTTGGTGATGTTAATTCAACAATTGCGTGTAGTTTGACAGCTGTTAAACTTGGTATTAAAGTAGCCCATGTTGAAGCTGGCTTGAGGAGTTTTGATAGAACTATGCCTGAGGAAATCAACCGTATCTTAACAGATGCAATTTCTGATTATCTTTTTGTTAGTGAAGAAAGTGGTGTAAAAAATTTAAAAAGAGAAGGTATTCCAGATGAAAAGATTTTTTTTGTTGGTAATGTTATGATTGATAGCCTGATAAGTTATTTGCCAAAAGTAGAAAGGTCGGAAATTCTTGGATTTTTTTCTCTTAAACCGTCTCAGTATGGAGTTGTTACTCTCCATAGACCTTCAAATGTTGATAGTAAAGAAAGGTTAAAGCAAATAATAGATCTTCTCGTGGATATTTCAGAATATAAAAGGATAGTTTTTCCAATACATCCAAGAACAGCTCAAAATCTTGAAAAGTATGACTTATTGAAATTTTTAAATCACAATATTATAGCAACTAAACCTCTCGGATATATAGATTTTATAGCTTTAATTAAGAATTCGGCTTTTGTGTTAACCGATAGCGGGGGTATTCAAGAGGAAACGACATACTTAGGGATTCCGTGTATTACTTTAAGAAATTCAACAGAAAGACCAGTTACCGTTGAAATTGGAACAAATGTACTCTCTGGGGAGGATATTACTGTGGCTTTTAAGTATATAATGGAAATTTTGAATGGTAATTTTAAGAATGGGAAAATACCAGAGCTATGGGATGGAAAAGCAAGCGAAAGAATTGTTAAGATTTTAATTGAAAAGTTGTTTGAGTAGGTAGCTATGAAGTCAATATGGTTTGATATAGATAATTCACCTCATGTTCTTTTATTTGCTCCCATAATTAAAATTCTACAAAACGAGGGATATGATATTATAGTAACAGCTAGGGATTTTGCCCAAACATTACCTTTGCTTGATAAGTATAAAATTCCGTATATACGGGTAGATGGTCACGGCGGAAGATCTAAAATGAAAAAGATTTTAGCAACTTTAAAACGCGCATATGGTTTATATAAGGCTCTTGAAAGTTTTAAGATTGATCTAATGGTTAATCACGGAGCGAGGGCTGGTATTATAGCTGCGAAAGCGCTTAATGTACCAGTAATATCTGCTTTTGATTATGAGCATACAGAATTATTTATAATTAAGCACCTCAGTAATTGGATTGTTATTCCATCTGTTTTGCGCAATATGTTTCCAGATTCAAAGTTTAGTTATTATGATGGAATAAAGGAGGAAATTTACCTTTGTGATTTTATTCCAGATGAGAATTTTTTAAAGAATTTACCTTTCAAGAATATTAAAGAGAAACCACTCATAACAATTCGCCCACCCGCTCGTCATGCAAATTATCATAATGAATTTAGTGAAATCGTTTATAGAAAAACTCTTGATTATATTTGTAATTATGACTGTTATGTTGTCTTAATACCAAGGACTAAAGAAGATTTAGATTATCTAAAAGTTTTCAAAAATAAAATTTTTATTCCCGATGTACCGTTAGATGGTCCGAATCTCATTTATTATTCAGATGCTGTAATTTCAGGAGGTGGAACTATGGTTCGGGAAGCATCTGTGCTTGGGACACCTTCTTATAGCATTTTTACTGGTAAGCCAGCAGCGATTGACCTTGAGTTATCAAGAAATGGCAGATTAACTTTTATAAGAACTCTTAGTGATATAAAAAAGATTAAAATAGAAAAGAAAATAAATAGGAGTTTAAAGAAATTAAATTGTGGGGTTCGTGAGCAATTCGTTAAGATAATTTTGGATAAACTTGAAAATTAAAGAGATTAACAGTAAATGCAAGTCCCTTTTCTTGACCTTAAAGCTCAATACAAGCAAATCAAATCTGAAATTAACAAGGCTATAACTGAGGTTCTTGAAAGCACATCCTTTATACTTGGGAAGCCAGTTCAAGAGTTTGAAAGTGAATTTGCGAAAATGCATGATGTTAAGCATTGTGTTGGACTGAGTTCTGGAACCGATGGTAATCATATTGCCTTGTGGGCGTTGGGTATTAAATCTGGCGATGAGGTTATAATACCGGCAAATACTTTTATTGCAACCGCGTGGGGGGCAACACTTTGTGGAGCAAAACCGGTTTTCGTTGATTGCCATCCAGAAAGTTACAACATTGATACTGAAAAAGTTGAGAATGTCATTAATAAAAAAACAAAAGCCATTGTAGCAGTTCATCTTTATGGACAGCCAGCTGATATTGATCCGTTGATTGAAATTGCACGAGAATATAATATATATCTTGTTGAGGATGCTGCTCAGGCGCACTTGGCTGAATATAAAGGCAGAAAAGTCGGCGGTCTTGGAATATGTGCCTCATTTAGTTTTTATCCTGGTAAAAATCTTGGCGCTTACGGTGAGGCGGGTGCTGTTACAACAAATGATGATGAACTTGCCCAAAAATTTAGAATGATTAGAGATCATGGTTCGGTGAAAAAATATACACATGTTTTGCTTGGTCACAATTATAGAATGGAAAGCATTCAGGGGGCTGTTCTTAAAGTTAAATTAAAATATCTTGAAAAATGGACTGAAGAGCGAAGACGGGTTGCAAGTAGATATAGAGAGCTATTGTCTGACTTAGAGGAAATAAAGCTTCCGGTTGAAATGCCTTACGCGAAACATGTATATCATCTGTTTGTTATACAGGTTAATTCAAAGCCGGATAAGAGACAAGAAGTGAGAGATAAATTGCAAAGATTTCTAAATGAAAACGGTATTGGGACAGGGCTACATTACCCAGTTCCACTTCATTTACAACCATGCTTCAAAGAACTCGGATATAAAAGAGGGGACTTTCCAGTATCTGAACAACTTGCAGAAAGTGGGCTTTCTTTACCGATTTATCCGGAATTGACAGATGAGCAGATAGAATATGTAGCAGAAAAAATACGTGAATTTTTTAGAAGGAAATGTTAAGATTTCCTAAATATAAATATGCTTTATTATTAATTGATCTGTTTGTGATTAATTTCGCCTTTTTTATATCGGTGGTATTATTTAGAGAACTTGTAAATGTAATTGACTTTTTTGCCTCTCTTCAATTTTTATTTGCTATTTTATTTTCTTTCTTTCTTGTCTTTATTTTTCAATGGAATGGATTGTACAGAATAAATGTTTTTTCCACACGTATTCCCCAATTTATGAATTTGTTGAAATCAATTTTCATTGGCTCATTATTATATGTATTGATTGGCTATTTATCAAAATTTGAGTTAATATATGAAAGCCGATTGGTATTGATATATTTTATTATGTCATTGTTTGTGTTATTTACCCTTTACAGGATTATTTTGTTACCGTCCCTTTTAAAGCATTTTATGAATTTAAAGGCATTAAAGAGGAAATGTGTTATCATAGGGGCTGGGGAGCTTGGGCGGAGAATATTGAACGACATTATAGCTAAACCAGAATTGGGTTTAGAAGTAGTTGGTTTTATAGATGATTTTATTTCGCGGGGAAGTGGTATTTGGAATGGCTATAAAGTTCTTGGAGATGTTGAAAATATTGTTCAAATTTGTGAAAAATATGATGTTGACGAGGTGATAATTGGGATTGATAATATAACTCATGAGAGGTTAATTGAAATAATTTCCGAAGCTAAAAAAACAAAGAGCACAGTTAGATTAACATCGTCTATTTTTAAAGTTATTCCAAGTAGGTTAACTACAGAGGCATATGTAGATTTTCCAACGATTACATTAACACGCGGTTTCTATGGTAAAGTTTTTCTTATTCAAAAAAGAATAGTTGATTTTGTCCTTTCACTTTTTGCTTTAGTTTTGTTAAGCCCCTTTTTCCTGTTAATTGCTATTTTGATAAAGGCAACTTCTAAAGGTCCTGTGTTTTATAAGCAGGAAAGAATTGGAAAAGATGGGAAAAAATTCAAAATGTATAAGTTTAGAACAATGTATGTAGGTGCTGATAAAGATGAAAACAGGATTGAACAGATGAAACGATTTATTTGGGAGGGAAAACATCCCGATGGGGAGGCAAAAAGCAAAAAGGTTGTTGATAAAAATAAAATAACTCCGGTCGGTAAATTTTTAAGGAAGTTTAGTATAGATGAGTTTCCACAATTGATAAATGTATTAAAAGGTGAAATGAGTTTGGTTGGACCAAGACCTGTACTACCTTATGAATATGAGATGTTCAAACCGTGGTATCACGAAAGAGATAAAGTATTGCCGGGATGTACCGGGTTTTGGCAGGTTTATGGAAGGGCTGAGACAAGTTTTGATGATATGGTATTGATGGATATTTACTATATACAGAATATGTCGCCTTGGCTTGATTTGCAAATTATTTTAAAGACAATACCGGTAGTATTGTTCGGAAAGGGCGGGGGATAAAATTAAAAACAAAAGTAGAAGATAAAAATGAAGGTGGGTGTTATAGGGTTAGGTTATTGGGGTCCAAATCTTGTAAGAAATTTTTTATCAACGCCAGGGGTTGAAAGAGTATATGGCTGTGATCTTGATGAAAAGCGATTGGCTTTTATTAAGTCAAGATTTCCAGCGGTTGAAATAACAAAGGATACGGATTTTGTGTTGAGATCTGCAGATATTGATGCTGTTGCTATTGCAACCCCTGTTGCTACACATTATCCATTAGCTAAAAAAGCGATTGAAAATGGAAAACATGTGTTGGTTGAGAAACCATTAACAGCATCGGTTAAGGAGGCAGAAGATTTAATTAATCTTGCTGAAAAAAATAAAAAAGTTTTAATGGTGGATCACACATTTATATATACGGGGGCTGTAAGAAAGATTAAAGAGTTGATTGATAATGGAGAAATAGGTGAAATTTATTATTTTGATTCAGTGAGAATAAACTTGGGTTTATTCCAGTATGATGTTAATGTTATTTGGGATTTGGCTACTCATGATGTCTCTATAATGGATTTCGTAATTAATTCACGACCTGTATCAGTTTCTGCGTTTGGAACTTCGCATTATAATGGTATAGAAGATATTGCCTATATAAATGTTAATTTTGATAATGGTATAATTGCGCACTTCCATGTTAGTTGGCTTGCTCCAGTTAAAGTTAGGAGGATACTAATAAGTGGAACCAAAAAGATGATAATTTACGATGACACCGAACCGAGCGAAAAAGTGAAAATATATGATAAGGGTGTGGTTGTGACTTCACAAGAGGGTATTCATCGGTTGTTGATTCAGTATAGGAGTGGAGATATGTATGCCCCCAAACTTGATGACACAGAGGCGTTAAGCTTAGTATGTAGGGAATTTGTTGAAAGTATATTTGAAAATAGAAATCCAATTACAGATGGATATGCAGGTTTAAAAGTTGTTAAAATTTTAGAAGCAGCAGAAAAATCAATAAAGAAAAATGGGGTGTTGGTTAACCTTGATTGAAAATAAAAGTGAGGTTTAAACTATGGATTTTGATGAAACATATTGCCAAGCGAATTTCATAAGGATTTCAAAAGATGTGAAGCTCGGTAAGAATGTTAAAATATTTGGTTTTGTAAATTTATATGGTTGTGAAATAGGTGATAATACTAAAATCGGCGCTTTTGTTGAGATTCAAAAAGGTGTCAAAATTGGAAGTAATTGTAAGATCTCATCTCATACTTTTATATGTGAAGGAGTAACGATTGAAGATGGGGTTTTTATCGGGCATAATGTAACTTTTATAAACGATTTATATCCAAGGGCTATAAATGAAAGAGGCGAGCTCCAAACTGAAAAGGATTGGAAAGTTGTGCCAACAATAGTGAAAAGGGGGGCTTCTATTGGCTCATCTGCGACTATATTGGCTGGTGTTACTATCGGTGAATATGCCATAGTTGGAGCAGGGGCTGTTGTTACTAAGGATGTACCTCCATATACAATTGTTGCGGGCGTTCCCGCTAGAATTCTTAGAACTATAAAGGATTTTGACGATGAGAAAAAAGGCGACCCGAACGCTTATTGATTGGTTTAAAAGAAATTTATTTTGGTTTTGTTTAAGAAGATCGCATTCCATTTTCTAATCCTTCTCCTTTTCTATTCCTGCTCACCGAATAAGCCATCGGGGAAATCAATCGCTGGAAGGGTGATTTTAAAGGATACAACCGACTTTTCTAATGTAAAAGTCCTCCTTTATAACCCTGCCCCCGTTGACACTTCAATTTCAAACCCAGCTGTTAAGTTCAACCTGTTCAATCAAGACCTTACCGTTTATCTTTTTGATTATAGATGGCAAAAACCTCTCTATCAAACTTTTACTGATAAAGATGGAAATTTTAAGTTTAGTGATGTCCCGGAGGGTGAATATATCCTCTTTGTCCAGAAAGATGGATATGGCTGGAAATTTGCTAAAATTTCAACCTCAAGTGATTCAAAAACTTTGACGCTTGAAAAGGAAAAGGTTATATTTGGAGTGATAAATGATAAAGATACGCTCAAAGAAAATGTCCTTATCAAGGGTGATGTTTTAATACCGAGTGGCTCAACTGTTTATATTAAAGATGGGGCAGTTTTAAAGTTTGATGGGTATTACAAGTTTATAGTTGAGGGTAACTTAATTGTGGAAAACTTTGATTTTAATTCGCCGATTATCTTCACTACCGGAGATACAAGTGTTTATTTTGATGGGGTCTATGTGAGAAACCGTGGGAGTGTTAAGATCAAAAACGCAGTATTTAGAAGCGCAAATGTAGGTTTAAGTGTTGATGCTTCTGATTGTGAGGTTGGATATTCACTTTTTGTTGGGAATAAAAGCTATGGAATTTCCGCTACGGGGATAAATTCGGGAAGATATGTCAGGGTTTACAATTGCATATTCGCTGGGAGGGTTTATGGGTTTGGACCTGGGCAACCTGTCGGCGTAAACTTTGAGTTTACAGATACAAATGCGATCGTTTCAAATTCAATTTTTTATTTGAATTCCGAATCCGGGGTTTATTGTACGACTTCAGGGGTAAGGATAGAGGGGAATTATTTTAGTGGGAATGGCTATTCAATTGAAATTTGGTCAAATGTCAATAGGGATACTTTATTGATAAAGAACAATGAGTTTGTTCATTCAAAGAATTATCATGTTTTGCATAGAGGTGGGATTGCGAAGTATTTGTATAATAACATATATTCAACTGCTGGTGGTATAACTTTATCTCCAGCGTATGGTAGTCCTGTTGCTGTGATTAATTTTAACAATTTATCCGGTAAGAAGTATTTATTGGCGCTTGGGGGTTATACCTCAAACACAGATGCACGTTTTAATTTTTGGGGGACGGTGAGTGAGGCGGAAATAAGGAATTTAATTTTTGATAGGAATGATGTCTCGCCTTCAGATCCGTATTATAATCGTTATGGTGTGGTTGATTATTCTGGATTTTTAACCTCGCCTATTCCAAACGCTGGCATTAGACGGTAAGTAAAGTGGCTTATTCTAACAAGAAAAGAGATGAAAGAGAAAGAATTAACAACACCCCTCACCTTAGTCCTCTCCCGCAGGGGGAGAGGAGAATTAGGGGTAGAAAAATTATTCAAGGACTTCCTCCCCATTGATGGGGGAGGATAGAGGTGGGGGTGAAAAAATTAACAGAATCCCCCACCCTAACCCTCTCCCGCAAGGAGAGAGGAAAGAAAAAAAGAGTTAAAAGAATTCCTTTAGACTTCCTCCCCATTGACGGGGGAGGATAGAGGTGGGGGTGAGAATTAAATTAAAAGAGAGGTGAAAGAAAGTAAAATCATTATGTTTAAAAAATTTTTCATTTTTCTGATTTTCGCCTTTGATTTTGTTTTCGCCCAGTTTCAAGAGACGATGCCAACGGATTACTGGGTTTATAAAATAATTGAAGAACTTAAACTCAGAGGTTATTTCAGAGGACTACCACAGGGATATAAACCATACTCAAGGATTGAGGTTGCAAGAAAAATTTTAGAGGCAAAACCATTGAATGATTTTGACGAAAAACTTTTCAAGATACTTGAGGATGAATTTCAAGATGAGATAAATTTTTTAAATTCAAATTCAAAGAACGATTTCTCATTCAAAGCTGGCGTGATGCTTTCGGAGTATGCGGTAAGGGATAATTTTTCAAGCAGGAGCTTCAGGTTTAGGGGGAGGTCTAAATTTGCGTTTTATTTCGGGGATAAATTCACGCTTTACAACAATTCACTTGCAGATCAAAACCTGCTTGATGATACGACATACACGGGTAATAGATTTCGCGGTTTTTTCTCCGGTTATACTGAACAAGGGTATTTGAGGTTAAATTTTGAGCCATTTTCAATTAAACTCGGTCGTGATTATATCAAGTGGGGATATGGTCGTGGTGGAAACCTTTTGATCTCCGACTATGCAATCCCATACGATGTTCTTCAAATTGACCTTTTCTCAAAAAAGTTTAAATATAGCTTCTTCATCTCTCAACTTGAAAATAGAAGTTATTCACCGGATAGCGGTAGGACGACTTTAAATGCAAACAGATACCTTACTGGTGGGAGGTTTGAGTTTAATTTTTCTGACAGGTTTTTCATCGGTTTTGCCCAGACGATTTTATATGGTGGTGCAAATAAAGGGATTGACATAACTTTGTCAAACCCATTCGCTTTTTATTATGAGTTTCAGGCGAACGAGGGGAAAGAGATGAATGGGATGGTTTACGCCGATTTGAGTTTTTATCCCGTTAAGAACTTAAATTTTTATGGAGAGCTTCTAATTGACGATTGGCAGGTGAGCAGACAAACGAAGGGTGACCTTGAACCAAATGAATATGGTTTTATGGTTGGTTTAAGATATGCCGATATTTTTAAATTTTTGAATGTCGTTGGGAGTCAAATTCAAATTGAATATACACAGGTTAGAAATAGAACTTATAATGTCGCTGATAACAGGGGTTATCAAAAATACATTCGTTTTAAGCGACCTATAGCTCATCCGCTTGGTAATGATTTTCAATCTCTTGATGTTTGGGTTTCGCAATGGATTTTCACGGGCGGTGGATATAGAAACAGTTTGAATTTGACATTGAATTACAAATTTATTGAGCATGGTGAAGGAGGCGTAGAAAAGCCCTGGGATGAGCCGTGGATGGCTCCAGATGTTACGGTTGAGAAGGGTTACAAGGAGAAGTTCCCTTATGGTGTTGTTGAGACGACGCATAAGTTTGGCTTGAACTTGTTTTACTTTTACAGCAAAAATTTTAACATAAATTTTGAGATTTATTTTTCAACCTACAAAAATTACAGAAATCAAATTGGCAACCGCAAAAGCGAGGTATCGTTTAAAATTTGGTTATTTTTCAACTTTGATAAATGGTATCACTAACAAAAATGGGATGAAAAATGTGTGGTATTGTCGGTTATATCGGCAAGAGGAATGTCATAAGCATTTTGGTTGATGGTTTAAAACGACTTGAATACAGGGGCTATGATTCAGCTGGCGTTGCTTTTCGGGATAAGGAAGGGATAAGGGTTTTCAAAATAGCTGGGAAAGTCGCTGAACTTGAGAGGATGTTGATCGGGTTGGGTTCAAATTCAAACATAGGAATAGCTCATACTCGCTGGGCAACGCACGGGATACCAAATGAAGTGAATGCACATCCGCATGTTGATTGCACTGGAAATATAGCGGTCGTTCATAACGGTATAGTTGAAAATTATCAATCGCTGAAGAAGAAGCTTGAAAAGGAGGGTCATATTTTTAAAAGCCAGACGGATACGGAGGTGATTGCGCATCTTATTGAGGAGTTTTATAAGATTTATGGTGATATTGAAATAGCGGTTAGGAATTTGTTTTTTGAAGTTAAGGGGACATTCGGGCTTGCTATTATGACGAGTTATGACCCGGATAAGATAATCGTTGCAAGGCGTGGAAGCCCAATTGCAATTGGAATCGGCAACGGTGAAAATATAACCGCCTCAGATCCAACCGCAATTATCGGGATAACGAGGGATGTCATTTTCCTTGACGATGATGAATATGCCATAATAACGAGGGATAATGTAAGCGTTAAGAGGGTTGACCAAAATTCTGTATCTGAGCTTGATAAGGAGATTTTCAAGATTGAGTTTGAGCTTGAACAGATTGAGAAGGGTGGATTCCCCCATTTTATGTTGAAGGAGATTTTTGAACAGCCGGAATCAATAATGAATTCAATGAGGGGGAGGGTTTTGATTGAAGATGGGGACGCAAAACTTGGCGGTTTAAGTGATGTGATGGATAAAATTTTAAATGCAAAGAGGTTCATAATCGCAGCTTGTGGGACATCCTGGCATGCTGGTTTAGTTGGCAAGTATATGATTGAGCAATTTGCGAGAGTTCCCGTTGTGGTTGAATATGCCTCTGAATTTAGATATCGTGACCCTGTAATTTATCCAGATGATGTTGCCTGGTTTATAAGTCAAAGTGGTGAGACAGCCGATACACTTGCTGCCCTAAGGCTTGTTAAGTCAAAGGGTGCGACTGCGCTTGGTATTGTAAATGTCGTCGGCTCAACTATAGCAAGGGAAAGCGATGCAGGGGTATATATACACGCTGGACCTGAAATTGGTGTTGCCTCTACAAAGGCGTTCACAAGCCAACTTGTAGTCCTTGCGCTTATAACATTGCTCATCGGAAGAAGAAACGGCAATATATCGCTTGAACAGGGAAGGGAAATCGCTCAGGAACTCGTTAAATTGCCCGAGAAAGTGAGAGAAATCTTGAAGTTAAATGATTTCATTGAAGAGATAGCAGAGAGGTTAAAAGAGCACAGGAATTTCCTTTATCTTGGGCGAGGTTATAATTACCCTGTGGCGCTTGAAGGCGCATTAAAACTTAAAGAGATATCATACATTCACGCAGAGGGTTATCCAGCTGCTGAGATGAAACACGGTCCGATAGCTTTAATTGATGAGAACATGCCAGTTGTTTTCATAGCTCCAAAGGATAGCATATATGAGAAAGTTCTAAGCAACATTGAAGAGGTGAAAGCAAGAAGAGGTAAGGTAATATCAATAATTACCGAGCGGGATGATAAAATTTTGAGGGTTTCTGACTTCGTCATTCAAATTCCTCAGACGATTGAGATGTTGATGCCGATTTTAACTGTTATCCCACTGCAACTTCTTGCTTATCATATAGCTGTAAAGCGTGGATGCGATGTTGACCAGCCGAGAAACCTTGCAAAAAGTGTGACTGTTGAGTAAATTTTATTAGTAAAAATTAAAATTCATTTTAATAAGAGGAAAAGGGGATAAAAATTTACTTCTCTTGTGAGTTTTAAAAATAAAATAACAGGTTAAATGAAGATTTCCGTCATAGGCACTGGTTATGTTGGACTTGTGACTGGGGCTTGCTTTGCCGACACTGGAAACGATGTGATTTGTATGGATGTTGACAGTGCGAAAATTTCAAAGTTGAAGAAGGGGATTTTGCCGATTTACGAACCAGGGCTTGATGAAATAGTCAAGAAAAATTTGGCAGTCGGTCGTCTTTCATTTACAACGGAGCTTGAGGAAGCGGTTAAAAAATCAGAGTTGATTTTCCTTTGCCTTCCAACCCCACCGAGCAAGGATGGAGATGCCGACTTGTCAATCGTTTTCAATGTTGTCAAGAACATAGCCAGAATTTTGAAAAGGGAAATTAAATCAAACCCACAACTTCGCAAATTAATAGTTAGTAAGTCAACGGTTCCCGTTGGAACTGCAGACAGGATAAAAGAGGTGATTTTTTCAATTCTCGGGAAGATACCTGAGGGGGCATTTATTGATGTTGCGTCAAACCCGGAGTTTTTGAAAGAAGGGAACGCAGTTCAGGATTTTATGTTCCCCGATAGGGTTGTCATAGGGGTAAACAATGGCGAAAGCGAGAGGATAATGCGCGAGCTTTACGAACCATTTGTGAGGACTGGCGCACCAATACTTGTCATGGATACAAGAAGCGCTGAGATGGTTAAATATACAGCAAACGCATTTCTTGCGATGAGGATATCCTTTATGAATGAAATAGCAAACCTTTGTGAAAAGCTTGGAGCGGATGTTGAGAAGGTAAGGGTAGCAATTGGATATGATGTCAGAATCGGTCCGAAGTTTCTATTCCCTGGGGTTGGTTGGGGAGGGAGTTGCTTCCCGAAGGATCTGAAGGCGCTTATAAAGATGGGCGCGAAAAATGGGGTTGATTTGAAAATAGTTAAAGCTGTCTATGATGTCAACGAAAGACAGAAAAAATTGATCGTTGAAAAGATAAAGAAGCATTTCAATGGGAGGTTGAAAGATAAAAAGATCGCAATTTGGGGTTTGTCTTTTAAGCCGAAGACGGATGATATGCGCGAAGCCCCTTCAATTACGATAATAAACGAGCTGTTGAAACTTGGTGCAAGTGTTGTCGCATACGACCCAGTTGCTATCCCAAATGCGAAGAAAATTTTTGATAAGAGGATTAAATTTGCGAAAAATCAATACGAAGCACTTAAAGGTGCAGATGCACTTGTCCTTGTCACGGAATGGCAAGAGTTCAGAGAGCCGGACTTCAATTATATGAAAAACCTTATGCGAACGCCTGTCGTCTTTGATGGAAGAAATATCTATAAACCGGAAAAACTTAAAGGGCTTGGTTTCGTCTATTACGGAATTGGGAGAAAATAAATTTCATCACAAACTTGCCTTTTAAATTTTCAAGGGTAGATCAAATACCAGACCTTGTCTTGATTGAACCAGCGGTATTTGAGGATAAGAGGGGATTTTTTATGGAAACATACAGCTACAAGGACTTTGAAAAATTTGGGATAAGTGAAAAGTTCGTTCAGGATAACCATTCAAGGTCAATTAAAGGCGTCTTGAGGGGGCTTCACTTTCAAATAGAGCCATTCACTCAATCAAAACTTGTCAGATGTATAAGAGGTGAAATTTTTGATGTGGCTGTTGATATAAGACCTGATTCAAAAACTTTCAAGAAATGGTTTGGCGTTATTTTGTCTGAGGAAAACAAAAGGATTTTATACATCCCGAAGGGATTTGCACATGGTTTTGTCGTGCTTTCTGAAGTTGCCGAGGTTGAATATAAAGTTGATAATTTTTACTCCCCTGAACATGAAAGAGGGATAATTTGGAACGACCCTGAGATAGGGATTGAATGGCCGATTGATAACCCCATCCTTTCAGAAAAAGACGCGAAGTTGCCAACGCTTAAAGAGTTCCTCAAAGATCTGTCGCTACTATGATTTTTTCTCCATCTACAAAATCCTTTGATATGATATAGTAATCGGTTAGTTTAATGCTTTCAGCGACTTTAGAAAAAATAAAAAAAGGTGTAAAGAATTGGCGAGGGTAGTTATAACAGGTGGGGCTGGCTTTATAGGGTCACATCTTTGCGACAGATTTATAGCCGAGGGTGATGAGGTGATTTGTCTTGACAATCTAATCACTGGAAACCTTGATAATATAGCTCATCTTTTCGGTCATCCAAAGTTCAAGTTCATCAAATATGATGTCACTGAGTTTTTGTATGTCCCTGGGGAAGTTGATTTTATACTTCACTTTGCTTCGCCAGCAAGCCCGATGGATTATGTTAAGTATCCCATTCAGACATTGAAAGTTGGTGCTTTGGGGACACATAAAGCGCTTGGACTTGCAAAGGCAAAGGGAGCAAGGTTTCTCCTTGCTTCAACAAGCGAGGTTTATGGTGACCCGCTCGTCCATCCACAGAGTGAGGATTACTGGGGGAATGTGAATCCGATTGGAATTCGCGGTGTTTATGACGAGGCGAAAAGATTTGCCGAGGCGATGACGATGGCTTATCATAGATATCATGGGCTTGATACAAGAATCGCAAGGATTTTCAACACCTACGGACCAAGGATGCGAATCGACGACGGCAGGGTAATTCCCACATTTATGACGCAGGCACTTAAAGGCGAGGATATAACAGTTTTTGGCGATGGAACTCAAACAAGAAGCATTTGCTACATTGATGACCTCGTTGATGGAATTTTTAAACTTTTAATGTCTGATTACGTATACCCGATAAACCTCGGAAACCCAGATGAGGTCACGATTTTACAGCTTGCACAGGAAATCAAGGAATTAACAGGAAGTAAAAGTAAAATTGTCTTTAAGCCACTTCCTCCCGATGACCCGAAGGTGAGAAGGCCCGATATAACGAAAGCGAGGGAAATTCTCGGATGGGAACCCAAGGTTCCAAGAAGTGAAGGATTAAAAAGAACACTTGAATATTTCAAACAGAAATTGGGCACTGTAGATTGAAGAAAACATTCGATAGTGAAAAAATTATCCATCTTTTTAAGGGAAGCAAAAGATATGTTACAATCATCCCGTATGAAGAATTTAAAGTTATGAAGAAAAATTTTAAGAATCCTAAAGGGTCATTGCCTGATGAAAAAGCAAAAAGTTATGAGATTAGGTTTAGTGAAGATGTTGTAGTTCAACTTCTTAATATATATTCTGGTGATGTTGAAAAAATTTACCTTTTCTCGAAAAATCTTGACGTTTTGAAAGCCAAACCTATTTCCAAGGATAGCGAGAAACTAACCTCGGGTATTTATAAAACTAAGATTGCAGAATTACTTGTATTTTATCGCATAAGCCATAAATTTAAATTAATAACAATCTTGTCCGTTGAGCCTTTTGTCTAATTTTGTATAAGTATACAATCACTCCACATCTACTAATTCGACCCTTCCCTTTTCACTCCTTAACCGGGGGATAATTCACAAAAATGTGTATTCAGTCCTAATAAACTCGCCTCAAAAAAATCTTAAAAGAAATTCCTTCTTCACAGAAAAGAACAAATCCAAATAAAGAGCTAAATGAGTTCTAACTTTACAAAAGTAAAACAAATACCCCCAAATGATGGAGGAATTTCTGTGGGTTAAATAATCATTGCTTCAAAAAATATTTAATAATTACTTTTTAATTTCTCATTTGCTCTTGTCTTAAATTTTCCAAATTTTGTGATTATGATTTTGTCATTAAAAAGTGTGTTCTAACTCTACAGATAAACAAATATGGCTTAATACGACAACCATGAAGTAATATACTTGTCTCAAATTGACACTTTGTGCTGAAAGTTGCAACATTTAAATAAAAATGGATTTCTAAAAAATTATTGAAAATAAATTTGTTTAAGAACTAAAATCTTTTTGGCACAGTGTTTGAACGATTCAAACAAAAACAAAAGGTTAAAAAACAAAATTTATAGGCCTCAGGACTATGAGAAACGTAATTTCAACCTCATCTAAACTTAAACAAGAAATAACAAAAAGCGTAATAATCTTGTGGCTTCTCATAAGTCCTGGTATTCTCTTTTCATCAGATAAGGGGAAAATCTCAGGCTATATGTTTGGAGACTATTATTATGTAGCGATGAACCATGATTCTACTTACAAAGGACAAAAATGGCTTCTGGTTTAGGAGAGTATACTTCACTTATGACTATGACATAAGTGAGAAATTTTCTACAAGGCTTAGAGTGGAATACAACAGTCCTGATTTTACAAAGAGTTCTGGTAAACTAACCCCTTATGCAAAAGATGCTTATCTTAAGTGGAAATTTGAAAAATTTTCTCTTCTTTTAGGTATATCACCAACTCCAACCTGGGAGTTAATAGAGGATTTCTGGGGATATCGTTCTGTTGAAAAAACTCCCCTTGACCTTCAAAAGTTTGGTTCTCCGAGGGATTTTGGTATTTCTCTTATTGGTAAGTTTGGTTCTGAGGGTAAATTGGGATATCATTTTATGTTTGGAAATGGGGAGGGTATTTCATCAGAAAACAATAAGTTCAAGAAAATTATGGGAGAAATCCATTTTGACCTTCCCTATTTCTTTATTCAGATTTATGGAGATTGGGCAGATGGAAAAGGGCATACAGATATATATACCTATCAGGGATTTCTTGGGTTAAAAACTGATAAATTTAAAATTGGTGCTCAATATGCGGCACAGATAAGAGAGAAGGATCCTGATAAACAAGATACTTATGAAGTTGCTTCAGGATTTATTACCTACAATTTAAGTGAAAAATTAACACTTCTTTTAAGATATGATAAGATGTTTGATCCGTCACCCTCTGGAATTTCCTATATCCCCTTTGCCAGTGCAAAATCAAATCTTTTAATTGCAGGAATAGATTTCAGACCTAATGAATCTGTTAGTTTTATCCCAAACATTGAATATGTTTTTTATGATGAAACCGATACTAAAAAACCTGGCTCTGATCTTTATCTTAGACTCACTTTTTATTACAAATTTAAATAAGCATGTGTAAATAAATTAGGGAGGGTTATCATGGGTATAACTCGAAGGGAGTTTATAAAGAAATCCTTGGGGATCGCAGCGGTTGCTGCGATCGGCGATCTTTTTTTTGACATTGACAAACTTTCCGCGCAGGAATCAATGAAAGAAATTCCGTTTTCACCTGAGGAAGATGTTTTAATCCCATCAACCGATGTAATGTGTGTCAACTTCTGTGGAATTAGGGTTAGAAGGGTGAACGGTGTTATAAGGGCGATATATGGGAATCCTGAAAGTCCTTATAATAAGGGGCATCTATGTCCAAAAGGTCAGGCTGGAATGTTTCATACCTATAACCCTTATAGAATAAAAAGACCTTTAAAGAGGACAAACCCAAATAAAGATCCAAGAGAAGATCCAAAGTGGAAAGAAATTTCGTGGGAGGAAGCTTTTAATGAAATTGCTGAAAAACTGAAAGATTTAAGGAATAGAAATCCAAAGGGACTCACCTTTCACTGGTCTCATGGGAAATATTTAATCCAGGATCAATTTTTAAAGGCATTCTGCAAAGCTTTTGGGACGCCTAATAATGTTCATAGAACAACTGTATGTGAAGCAGCAAGACATGTCGCTGATGAACTCACTTGGGGAGGACATGGAATTTTGCCCGATCTTGATTACACAAAATACTTTATAAATATGGGTTCTAACTTTGCAGAGGCAGAACAATGGGCAAGATGGATGGATAGAACAATTATGAAAAGAATTGTTGATGATAGGGATATGAAGATGGTTGTTGTGGAGCCAAGGCTTTCTAATGCTGCTTGTAAAGCTAATGAGTGGATTCCAATAAGACCTGGGAAGGATGTAGTATTTCTCCTTGCAATGGCAAAAGAGCTGATTAAAAAAGGTTACATTGATAAAGAATTTTTGATAAATTATACTGATGCAGTTTTCCTTGTTGGTGAAGACAAAAAGTTCCTTAGGGATGAAAAGGGAAATCCTTTAGTATGGGATGAAAAGAATTCAAAAGCTCTTCCCTATGATTCTGCAGAGGAAATCGCTCTTGATAAAGAAGTCCAAATTGATGGTAAAAAATATAAAACTGCTTTCAGGATTTTCAAGGAGTATGTTCTTTCACTCAAAGACAAGGAAGTTGAAGATATAACAGGTGTTCCTTATAGCACTATCAAAAGAATTGCAGAGGAATTTGGGAAAAATGCAAGAATTGGAGAAACAATTGAAATAGAGGGGAAAAAGTTGAGATACAGACCTGTTGCGATTTATACATTTAGAGGTCTTTCTGCAAAGGAATACGGATCTCAAAACTGGCGAGCTGGTTTAATAGTTAATATGCTTGTTGGTTCTCTTGATGCTGTTGGAGGTCTTTTGCTCAATAAGGCAGATCCTAATCATAAAAATATGAAACCTTCAAAATGTGAGTATCCTCCCAATAGGGTTGATCTTGCAGAAAGTGTCTTCTATCCCTATGCCACTCATAATGTAGCCGAACAGCCTGCACTTACCTATTCAGAACCTGAAAAATACGGACTTCCTTATAAGCCTGAAATGTGTATCTTTTATGCCACAAACAGGATAATGTCAACTTCTGAAATTGAAAAGCAGATTGAAGGATTTAAAAAGGTTTACTCAGTTAATATAAATGTTGTCCTTGATGAAACAGCCCAAATGGCAGATATTGTACTACCTGACAAGACTTACCTTGAAGATTGGCACTATTCGCCAACAAGAGAGACACCTGATTCATCTCATAAGGCAATAAGACAACCAATTGTAAATGCTTATAATCTTAGATATGGAGCACTTGAAATTCTCTTCGAAATTGCTAAAAGGGCGGGATTCCTCGATGAATTCATAGAAGAGATAAATAAGGAGTGGAAGTTGGGAGGAGAAAAGAAATTTGAAAAAGGTAAAATGTATAACTCTGAGGAGGCTGTTAAAATTCTTTGGGAAGCAGGAACAGGTAAGCCTTTTGATTACGCGATAAAGAATGGTCTTATTGCTAAAAAAATAGACGTTAAAGAAAGATACCTTTCAAATGCTGAAAAATATAACGGTAAAGGAAAACCGAAAATGCATTTTTATGCGGAGCAGTTAGTTTTCACAAAGGAAAAAGTTTTTGAGATAATGGACAAAAATGAAAATGTGAAAAAAGTTTTTATGGAGTGGTATGAAGAGAATGACGAGAAGGAACTTAAAAAACTTCTTGAAATTAAATTCTCTCCACTACCATTAAAAGAACATGCCTTCCCAACTCCTCATAGAAAAAGAAATGAAAAAGAATATCCCTTTTATCTTATTACATACAAGCGAATGTATAGGAATCAAACAGATACCCATGCCTTAAATCCGATTTTAAATGAAATTGCCCATGATGCGGATACAAATTATGTTCTTATAAATACAAAAACTGCCCATAAACTTGGAATAAAGGATGAGGATTGGGTTTATGTGGAAAGTAAGGTAGGAAAAGTAAAAGGAATAGCAAAACTTACAGAGGGCATAAGGCCTGATACGGTTGCGATAAGTTATCATTATGGAAGATTTTCAAGTGCATTTCCTGATTTTGCAAAAAAAGGAACAATGCCAAATCTTATCATAGAACTTCACCCAGACATAATTTCAGGACATAATTCCTTTAACGATACAAAGGTTAAAATTTATAAAACATAAAGGAGGTTTTTAAATGGCAAGATATGCACTCGTAATAGACATTGCAAAATGCACAGGCTGCCGTTCCTGCGTGGCAGCCTGCAAATTGGAAAATATGGTTCAAAAGGGAAATTACTGGAATTTTGTACTTGAGTACGAAGAAGGAGAATACCCGAATGTAAGAAGATGGTTTGTTCCGATGAATTGTATGCACTGCGAAAATCCACCTTGTATGAAGGCATGCCCTGAAGGCGCAATAAAGAAAAATGAATATGGAGTAGTTCTTATAGATTATAATAAATGCAAGGGGAGAAGGTATTGCATTGCCGCTTGTCCTTATGGCGTCATTCATTACATCTCAAAAGAGGAAACTTTTTATCCGGGAGAGAAAACTCCTTACGAGAAACTCCCTTCGGATGCAAGGCATCCATTGCATAGGAAAAAACCAGGGGTTGCGGAAAAATGTACCTTATGCTGGCATAGAATAGAAAAGGCATTAAAGGAAGGCAAGAAACCTGGAAGTGATTATGATTCAACCCCTGCTTGTGTTCCCGTATGTCCAGCAGAAGCAAGATACTTTGGAGACCTTGATGACCCTGAAAGTATTGTATCAAAACTTATAAAAAAGAGAAAAGTAAAAGTGCTAAAAGAAGAATTCGGAACAAAACCCAAGGTTTATTATTTATTTTAAGTAAAAAAATTTAGGAGGAAAGATGAAGAAAGGTGTTATATTTGTAATAATCTTTTTAATTCCCTTTATTTTCGCTGGTTTACCTTCCCAGAAAAAAGTTAAGGAAATTTCGAGAGCAATAAGGGAAGGTAAAATTGATGTTGGTACTGAATATGATATGGAACCAGGACAGAGATGGCATAATATTCATTCGGAAGTTCTTAAAATTGATTGCAGCGATTGCCATATAGAGAAATACGACAATGACTATCTATATCAAAGAAGGTATAAGGTGCCTGTAAGAGATGCTCCTGGTGTTGTTAAAAGGGAAGTCTGTCTTAAATGTCATAGAGAGGGAGGACCTACAGGAATGGAACTTTACGGAAAATCAAAGTAATGTTTAAAAAACTCAAAATGGAAGAAATAATACAAGAAATTGAAAAACAAGCGAAGGAAAGAAGCAAAGTTTATCGGTTGCTTTCTATGTTCTTTCTTAAAAATCCCTCTAATGAGTTTCTTAAAAAAATAAAAGATGACGAATTCCTGGAAAATATTCTGAGGATTTGCGATTATGGAGAAGAGGAATTCAAAAAACCTGTTTCATATATAAAAAATTTTTTAGAGAGCGCTAAAAGGAACAACTTTGAAGACAAAATTCTCGAGAGTCTTCAAGTAGATTTCACAAAGCTAACAAGAGGTATAAAAAGGGGATATGGACCCCCTCCACCTTATGAATCGGTTTGGAGGGGGAGTTCCTCTATTATGAGTGAATGGACAGAAAAAGTACTCAGATTTTATGCCGAAGCAAAAATTGGGATGGACTTGGAAGATGAGTTGCCAGACCATATTGGAATAGAACTTAAATTTATGTCGTTATTATGTTATAAAGAGATGGAAATGTGGAATAAAGGGAAAATTGAATCTGCTTTTGAAGTTCTGGAAAGAGAAAATGATTTTCTAAAATTCTATCTTTTAGCATGGACACCTTTTTATCTCAATGAAATGGAAAAAGAAGCAGAAACTGATTTTTACAAAGGCGTAGCACTTCTTACAAAAAGTTTCTTATATTTTGATAAAGAAGTCATAGAGGAAATTTATTCAGAGCTAAAGGACCTGATATGACAAGGTAACAAGAACATTGCAGAAGGAATTAAAGATTCAAAAGAAGATATAGAATAGAAATGAAGATAAAAGCAGTTGTCCTTGCGGGAGGCAAATCTGAAAGATAAGGAGATCTATTTGAAATTTCGAAAGCAGTTTCTGCTTTTTCAGCGAAAAAGACATCAGAAATCTTTCCCTTCTGTCATAACATTCCTATTGAATGGGTGGGATTTGAGCATAAAATAGAAGATAACAAAATAATAATCGAAGTTACAGTTAAAACGATTGCAAGGACTGGTTGTGAAATGGAAGCCTTATTTGCTGTTTCTTGTGCAGCTCTTAATATATACGATATGTTAAAACCGATCGATAAAGATATTGAAATTAAAGAAATCAAACTTATTGAAAAGAAAGGTGGTAAATCAGATTTTAAGGAGGAAATCCCTGAAGATTTTAAAGCAGGTGTTCTTGTTATTTCTGATTCAGTTTACGCAGGGAAAAAAGAAGATAAAGCGGGAGAATTTATTGCTCAGAGTCTTAGAAATATGGGGGTTAAAGAAATTGAATATAAAATTGTCCCTGATGAACCTGAGATGATAAAAGAAGAGGTTCTGAAGTGGTGTGATAAAAATTTCAATCTTGTCGTAACAACAGGAGGAACAGGGCTTTCACCAAGGGATAAAACTCCCGAAACGATAGGACTACTCATAGAAAGAGATATATCACAAATTATGGAAATGGCGAGAGTTTACGGTTATGAACGAACTCCATATTCAATGTTTTCAAGGGGTATTGCAGGTATAAGGAATAAAACGCTAATTTTAACATTACCAGGTTCAACTAAAGGTGCAAAAGAATCAATGAACGCAATTTTCCCTTATGTTTTTCATATTTTTAAAATAATGGAGGGTAAAGGACATTGATCTATCTATACCCTTTATTCTTTCTATTTGCTTTTCTTTATTCAATAGTAGGGCTTGGAGGAGGAAGTGCATATACTGCTCTTTTGGGAATTTCAGGAATAGATTATAGATTTATACCTTCAACTTCACTTTTCTTAAATGTAATTGTTACATTAATTGGTTTTTTAAATTATAGAGTTCATATTGATTTTAAGAAAAGAAAGATTTTTTTAATTCTTTTATATGCTTTTGCAATTTTTGGGGTCACCCTGGGTTCACAAGTCGATTTGGGCAAAAAGCTTTTTTTCACAGTATTAGGCATAACCCTCTTAATTTCATCCCTTATTTCTATCTTTAGAGATGTACTATTAAAAGATAAAGAGCGAGAACTTGAAATGAAAAGTTATATCCTCGTTTTAATATTTGGATTTTTATTTGGTTTTCTTGGAGGTCTTGTAGGGATAGGGGGAGGGATTTTTTTGTCGCCGATTCTTTTGATTGCTGGTTTCCCTGTAAAGGAAATTGCAGGAATAACATCTCTTTACATATTTCTAAATTCCTCTTTTGGATTTATTTCCCATTTTTTAAGGGGAAATATAAATCCTAATATAATTCTGCCTTTATCTCTCTTCGTTTTAACAGGAAGCCTTCTAGGTTCATTTCTTGGTTCTTTTAAATTCAAACCTATTTTGATCAAACGAATTCTAACATTAATTATTTTAGCAATAGGAGGTAGAATATTATGGCAGGGTATTACATAACTTTCGAAGAGGCAAGAAAACTTTTAGAAAAGAATTTGTTTTTGCTTGATTCTGTTAAAATCCCCGTGAAAGATGCTCTTTCTTACATACTTGCGGAAGACATACGTTCTCCAATAAACCTGCCACCTTTCACAAGTTCAGGAGTTGATGGGTTTGCGGTAAGATTCAATGAATCAGAAAAGAATGATAAGTTTATCCTAAGGGAAGAAGAGATAAAAGCAGGTGATTATAGAAAAATAAATTTAAAAAAAGGAGAAGCTATCAGAATTTTTACAGGCTCTCTCTTGCCTTTAAATACTGACGCGGTTGTAATGCAAGAATTTGCAGAGATTAAAGGAAATATTTTATATGTTAAAAATCGGAATGCAGATTTGATTTCAGAAGATAAAAAGGGGGGAGAATATAAGACGTGAGGGTGAGGAAATTAAAAAAGGAGAAAAAGTTCTTGAAAAGGGAACATATTTAAATCCAGCAGGAATCGGATTTTTAAGTGCGATGGGGATAAAAGAAATAAATGTAATAAGAAAGCCAAGGGTTTATGTGATAATTACAGGAAATGAACTTGTAGAACCCGGAGAAAAACTTGAAGAAGGGAAAATCTATGATGCAAATTCCTTTTCACTATATTCTGCATTAAAATCAGCAGGGGTTGAGGAAATTGAAACAAAGAGAGTAAAAGATGATTTTGTAGAAGTAAAAAAAGAATTTTACAAGGCACTTGAATTTGCAGATATAATTATTTTTTCAGGTGGAATTTCAGTAGGAAAATATGATTTTGTAAGAGATTTAATGAAGAAGGAAAGGGTTGAAACAATTTTTTATAGAGTTAGACAAAAGCCAGGTAAACCTTTATATTTCGGCAAATTAAACAAAAAACTAATTTTTGCATTACCTGGAAATCCTGCTGCTGTTCTTGTTTGCTTTTACGAATATGTTTATCCTGCGATAAGGGCACTTTCAGGCTTTAAAAATATATTTTTGCCCGAAAAAGAATTTGTTCTTTTAAAAGAGATAAGAAAAAAAACCGATAGATTATGGTTTTTAAAGGGAAAAATTAAAGGGAACGGAGTTTTGCCTCTTGATTTTCAGGAGTCTCATATGCTTTCTTCCTTTGCAATAGCAGATTGCCTAATCCTTGCTCCAAGAAATAGAAAGTTCATCAAAAAGGCTGAGAAAATTAAAGTTCATCTTTTATATTGAAGATAAAAATTACCATCCCTTGACACGATAAATGAAACAAAGTCTTATTGGAGACAAGCTATATTAATTGGCTTTTGCATCCAGCGCAATGGAATTCTAAACTTATATGGTATCTTTACTTTTAGTAGGTGCTTTATCTAATGTCTCTTATGTAAACTTGACTTTACACTCCTCCCTTGCTAAATTAATCCTGAAACATAAAACACAAATTAAAAAACTAAACACCTTGTACATCTGCAAGGTCTGCAAAGACACGCAACTTTCATTCACACTCAAATGCCGAACTTGCGCCAGTTTCCTTTCACTTGAAAAAATTATACCTGAACCCCAAATCCTAACTCTCGATGAACTCGAAATAACTGAAATAAGAAAACTCAAAACCCCAATAGATGAAAACCTAAACGAAGGCCTCCCTCTCGGATCAATGACAATTCTTGCTGGCGTCCCAGGAGCTGGCAAATCAACCCTTGCCCTTGAAATCATAAACCAAATCTTACTTACGGAACAAATCCCTGTGCTTTACATCTCTTCAGAGGAACCACCAGAGATGATAAAGATAAGAGCCCTAAGATGCGCACCTGAACTAATTCACAACGACAATTTTAAAATACTTTGCGAAACTATTATCGAAAGGATAAGAGATGCAATAAAATCAGTCTTGACTTCAGAAGACATGATCATAGTCCTTGACTCAATAAACGCTGTTGTTGCTGGAAAATCAAAATCTGCCCCTGGATCACCATCAAATATCATAAAAGCATTGAACATGCTACACAACTTCAGAAAAACACAGGAATTTAAACCAACATTTTTAATCATATCCCACGCAAACAAACAAAAAGCAATAGCTGGACCGCTCACACTTCAACACATGGTTGACATAGTTTTATTCCTTGACATTGAAAAAGACAACTCAAGAACCTTAACAACCCTAAAAAACAGATTCGGTCCCGCTGGAATAAAAACAACCCTAAATCTTCCCCCTTATTGATCTCCCCTATATCCCTCTACTTATCCTCCTAAATCTTTTAAAATCGCCTTCGCTATTAGTTCTAACTCAGGAAGTTTTGTTTGGATAACATCCCAAACTATTTCAAGGTCTATCCCAAAATAATCATGAACTATAACATCCCTGAATCCTGCAATCTTTCTCCACTCTACTGAATAATTCTTTTTGATTTCCTCTGGTATGTTTTTTACTGCTTCCCCAATATTTTCAAGAGATTTTAAAACTGCGTAATAAATCAAATCATTCTTATAAAACTCTTCAAAACTTTTTATGTCTTTAACAAATCGTCGAATCCTTTCTATTTCGTCCAATATATCCTCAAGATATAACTTTATATCTCTCTTCTTAGACATACACAACCTCTTTTAAAATATACTCTTTCAACTTTGGCTTGATGGCAGATTTTATCACGAGATCAACCTCAACCCCAAGCAAATCCTCAAGATAAAACTTTAAATCCATATAATTATCAAATGTCTTTTTCCCTTGTTCAAACTCCACAAGTACATCTATATCACTAATTTCACTCTGCTCTCCCCTAACATAAGAACCGAAAACACCAAGCTCCTTAACCCCAAACTTTTCCCTTATCTCATTTAGATGGCTTGAGATGACCTCTTTTATTTCTGCTAAACTTCTCATAATGACACCTTGCATAATAATTTTACCTTTACTCTCACAGTAAGCGAATCCCCTATCAAATTTTCTTTAAACATAAGAACACTTGAAAAATTTTGTTTTTACTTTTTTATAAAATATACAAAAATCTTTAAAAAATTTAACGTTCCCCCAAAAATGACTTTCTAATTTCATCATTATTAAGAAGATTTTCTCCTTTACCCTCAAAAGCAATTTTCCCAATCTTAAAAACATAACCTCTGTCAGCATATTCCAAAGCCATTCTTACATTTTGCTCTACCAGAAGAATTGTAGTCCCTTCCCTATTGATCTCCTTTATTTTCTCAAATATAATCTCCACATAGTTCGGTGAAAGCCCCAAAGAAGGTTAATCCAGTAAAAGAAGTTTTGGCTTCAACATCAAAGCCCTGCCAAAGTATTAAACTTTCCCTCTCTATTTATAGAAACGGATCAGGGATGAGTCACCTCACCCACCTCAACTGTGCCACATCAAAAGACTATTAATATATCTCTTAAATGTTAAAATTTATCCACCTACAAGTATTAATAAAATAATCAAAAGAGCCCAACCCAACCATACAAGCATCCCTTTCCCTTTTTCTTGCTCTTCTATTATTATACCCATATCTGGACTCTTTTCAGCAGAGCCAGTTAAAACAACCTTGAAAACATTATCAGGATATGAATTACTATAAACAAACACTGTATCAACATGAGAACCCGAAGAACTCGGACTAAACTCAAAACTTAAATTAACAGAATCCCCAGGATTTAAAACTATCGGCAGTTTATTTAAAAGTTTAAATGAACTACTTCTTACGCTTACATCTGTAATCCTTAATTCAGACCCACCATCATTGCTAACCTTGAGACTTAAACGATTAACCCCTCCTAAACGAAGTTTACCAAAATCGAGTTTATCACCGTAAAAATAAGCATACGGCTTTGGAAATAACTTCACTCCGCTCTCCTGATATACCGCAACTCCACCATTCGTCCCAATCCATTTAGTACCTTCGGAATCTATTGCTATAGTATAAACATTATCACTTGGAAAATCTAAACTTGATGTTTTGTAAACAGCCCAATTTACGCCATCAAATCTCGCTAACCCTTCATTTGTTCCAATCCATTTGGTGCCTTGTGAATCTATCGCTATAGCATAAACATAATTACTCGGCAAACCTGAATTTAAAGTTTTATAAACAGTCCATCTCACCCCATCAAACTTTACTAATCCTTCATTTGTCCCAATCCATTTGTTACCCTGTGAATCTATCGCTATAGTATAAATATAATCACTCGGCAAGCCTGAACTTGATGTTTTATAAACAATCCATCTTACACCATCAAATCTTGCTAATCCCCCTCCATATGTCCCAATCCATTTGTTTCCCTGTCCGTCTATCGCTATTGCATAAACATTATTACCTGGCAGTCCTGAACTTAAAGTTTTGTAAACTGTCCAATTTACGCCATCAACAAATTTTGCTAATCCTCCATTTGTCCCAATCCAAAGGATAACCCCGGTGGCCTTGCGTCCGCACTAATTTTATTTAGTGCAGACGCTTAAATTTTCTGCCCGCCTTTGAAATCGCTCCCTTTGACTTCGTCAAAGAGAGCGTAAAAATTTTTAAAAACTCCCACCGCCCACCCCCAATCACACTAACTTAACATCCGCTTCGTGCCACTGCTTTGGCAGTGTCACGCCTTTTGCAAGTCCTAACGGACGGCAAAAGACGCTCAACAATAAATCACAACATAAAACAACCTCACCGAAACATCTTCAACCAACCCAAAATATTTCCACCCGCCAATGAGAAAAAATTAACCCCCGAAACTCTCCAACATCCCCAACGCTTTCCTCACTCCCGACCCTTTCTGCAAACCCCGTTTTTGTGTTTTGCCCCCGCAACAAATAACAATTTAAGCGGGCACGCTCCGCCTAAAGGCTACGCTTTCCGCTCGGTCCTCGCAGAAAGCCTTAACACTAAATCCAGCCATTTGAAACGGCAGGCACGGTCTTGACAGGACGCTCGCCAAAGGCTCGCTTGGGCACTTCTGCCCACCTGTCAAGACCAAGGCGAGCGTGCCTGCCTTTACCCGCAACTTAACCTTCGCTTCGTGCCACTGCAAAGCAGTGTCACGCCTTTTGCGGTCCTAACGGACAGCAAAAGACGCTTAACAATAAATCACAGCATAAAACAACCGCAACCGTCGGCGGGCTCGGTCTTGACAAGACGCTCGCCTCTCGGCTCGCTCGGGCACTCCTGCCCGCTTGTCAAGACCAAGACGAGCGAGCCCGCCTCCAAAGGCTTTCCGCTCGGACCTCGCTCCAGCCCGCTTGTGTAGTAATTAGGTTGCGGGGGCAAAACAATTGCCTTTTTGCTGTTTTGCTCTTTTTTAAAAACAAAATTTTTTGATGCGAAAATGAAATATCGTGAAGAAATTATCACTATCACCGTCGCACAGGTTAAACCCCGTGGCTTGGTCGCTTCAGACGGGCGTTTCTTTGCGTTCCCAAAGCCTTTACCTCTTGTCTCTGAGATTATTCAGCCTGGCGATGTGGTCTCGTTCGTTAGATTTCGCACACCATACGAGATTATTTATGCCTGTGGCAAAGATCCGAAAGCAACGCAAAAATGCAAGTCTCACATAAAACAAATCTTAAAAATTCAAAAAGGGGGCTGAGCCATGCAAGAAAAGAGATTAAGCAACCTGATTATCGACAAGTTTTACTTTGAGCTTTTTACTTCACATCTACCAAAGCAATTAGAAGAACAAGAAAAGAAATGTGACGGTTGCGGAGCCTCGGAAATCCACCGTGAAATCATTTCACCATTGCAAGTAAAAGTTTGCATCTGTGAAAAGTGCTGGAATGAATTTCTATCAAACTCTTAAACAAAAATAGGAGTCAAGAAATGAATTTCGTTGATGAATTCATTGAGTATAAAAAGAGTTTAGAAAGGGAATTAAAAAATGTCAGTGAGTTATTTATCGCTGAAGTAAGCCAAGAAAGTCTGAAGTTATCGCAATGGCGTCAAGATTTACACAAAAAGGGCTGGAGTATTTTCTTTAAAGTCTATTACTTAAAGAATGGGGAAATTAAAGAGTTAAAAATCGAAAGGTTTAGATACTGGGATTATGAAGGGAACGACTGCTTTTTCTACTACGGTTGGGCAAGCCGAGAAGAAAAGATCAAGCGGTTTCTCGATGAATTAAGCGCGTGGCTTTTCAACTACAAAGGCAAATTCAAATTTAAACTAATGTCAAACTAAAAAGGAGATGCTACCATGATTAAACAAATTAATTCAAATCAAGCCTTCTCAAACAAATCACAAAACAATGTTAAACAAAATATGGAGAGTGCCATGATTAAAAGAATTAACTCAAACTCTTCGGCGTCCCCGGTCTCAAGCGAAGTTATCACCGGGATAGTTCAACAAGTGAATGATCGCGGTATAAAAGTCGGAGATCGCTGGTATAATTATAGCAAATTCCTTGCTGAAAAACCCTCTATCGCTGTAAATGATACCGTTAAATTTGCTGTGTCAAATGGCTTTATAGTAAACTTTATCGCTGTTGAAAAGCCAACCGAACCGAAACCATCCGAAAGGGAAACTCAATTGCTTGAAGCCTTGAGAAGTGCTGTCAAAATCGCATCAACCCTTGAAGGTGAAGTCTCAATCAAGTTTTCTACTCAAGATATTATAAAACTTGCTCTAACGCTGTTTATTCAATCTGATCGCTAAAAACTAAACTCGGCGGGCTCGTCCCGCCGGGATCTTTAAACTAAATGTCAAACTAAAAAAGGAGATACTACCATGAAGAAATTAGAAGAAATCAAAACGGCACAGGAATATAACGAATATGTCAATCAAGTAAAAATGCAAGCCTTTGTAAGACTTGTTGAAATTAGAAAACTCATCCAAGAATTGCAAAAAGAAGAAGAACAAATCAAAGACTGGGCGCTTGATTATGTGCGTGATGTATTGATGAGAGATGAAAAAAGCGCTGATTTTGATGTTAATGGAATAAAGGTTAATGTGACAATAAACTATAGAAAAATTTTCCAATACCCAGAAGAAATCCTGAAACTTGAAAACGAGCTGAAGCAAAAAAAGAAACTTGCCGAGCTTGACGGCTCAGCTAAACTTTTAACACTCAACCCTTACCTTGTCCTTAAGTTCTAAAAAACAAAAAGCCCCGGTGCTAAGCCGGGGCTTAAATTTAAAAACAAAAACCGGGGGTTTTGCTCCCCCGGCGATAGTTAAACTAAAAGGAGGAAGCCATGAGAGAAGACTCATAGCTAAGTTAAATATAACAAATTTTTTAAACGAAAAGCAAGTAACCTGTCCACCACTCCAAAAAGAACTGAGACAAAGAGAAGCTCACTGAACTTGACAGAACCGCAAAACTTATAAGCCTTAAGTAGCTGTTAGCCCGAGAATTATCTAACAATTCGACCTGTTCCGGGACCAGTAGCTAATGCTTCTATTTCTTGAATTGACAATAAACCAAAATCTCCCGGTATTGAGTGAACTAAACATGAAGCTGCTACTGCAAACTCTAAGGCATCTTTGGCATTGGCATTTTTTAAAAAGCTATAAATTAACCCGCCACAAAAAGCATCACCACTCCCAACTCTGTCTACAACATGAATTGTATATTTCTTTGATTGATAAAAATTTCCATTATCCCACAAAACGGCTGACCAACACGGCAAAAACAGTGTAATTTTTGCCATGTTTAAATTCCACACTGGTTCGATGCTCACTCTTCCAAATTTTATAGTTATCAATCCTGAAAATTTGTTTAAATTCCACACTGGTTCGATGCTCACGAATGAAATCCGAAAATAATGAAACATATGTTCTGAGTTTAAATTCCACACTGGTTCGATGCTCACACTTTAAAGACAAACCCTTATGCAAAGGGACAGGCACCGTTTAAATTCCACACTGGTTCGATGCTCACTCCAATTCAGCCGTTGCACCAATTTGAGTTTCGTGCTGTTTAAATTCCACACTGGTTCGATGCTCACCTGTCTTCATAAGCCTCGGTAATAGGTGTTGAACTGATAATGTTTAAATTCCACACTGGTTCGATGCTCACCCTGTTAATCTCATCTGTTTCGCCAAGCAAAATTTTGTTTAAATTCCACACTGGTTCGATGCTCACAAATCAAAAAAGAGAATGAAAATGCAAAATCAAAAAGTTTAAATTCCACACTGGTTCGATGCTCACTGGAGTTTCTACAGGGGCATTTATAATGACAAAAGAGTTTAAATTCCACACTGGTTCGATGCTCACTATTCAATTGCAATTTCCACAACTGGAGTTAAAGGAGTTTAAATTCCACACTGGTTCGATGCTCACTCTATTGTCATAGCGTAAAATTTTCAGACAAATATGTTTAAATTCCACACTGGTTCGATGCTCACCACATAATACTCTCTTAAACAATATAATTTTTCAGTGTTTAAATTCCACACTGGTTCGATGCTCACCACATAATACTCTCTTAAACAATATAATTTTTCAGTGTTTAAATTCCACACTGGTTCGATGCTCACCACATAATACTCTCTTAAACAATATAATTTTTCAGTGTTTAAATTCCACACTGGTTCGATGCTCACCACATAATACTCTCTTAAACAATATAATTTTTCAGTGTTTAAATTCCACACTGGTTCGATGCTCACTTCTTACCGAGAAAATTTCTACCAGAAATCCTTCTGTTTAAATTCCACACTGGTTCGATGCTCACACGACGCTTGCGTTGAAATTATGTTTGATGTAGCAAGTTTAAATTCCACACTGGTTCGATGCTCACATTGTCAAATAAATCAATCAACTTATAATAATCGTCGTTTAAATTCCACACTGGTTCGATGCTCACGCCAATTTGATAACTTATATTTTCGCTTTTATAAAGGTTTAAATTCCACACTGGTTCGATGCTCACTTCTTTGACCCAATCAAGGGCTTTAAAAATTTAACTGTTTAAATTCCACACTGGTTCGATGCTCACTATGAAGCTTCAATATATAAAGAAATCCCAAAGAAAGTTTAAATTCCACACTGGTTCGATGCTCACCTGCAATATATTTTACATGTTCCCAAGTCAATTCATCGTTTAAATTCCACACTGGTTCGATGCTCACTGAAAAGTTTAATGGTGATGAAAATAGAGCCAAATCAGTTTAAATTCCACACTGGTTCGATGCTCACTATAAGTGCAAGCGAACTCGCTGAAATTCAAAACGGTTTAAATTCCACACTGGTTCGATGCTCACTGGGGCGTTCGCCTGACTATGCTGATGCTTTTGTAAGTTTAAATTCCACACTGGTTCGATGCTCACTCAATAATTTTCCCGATTAACTTTAGTTAATCGCTGTTTAAATTCCACACTGGTTCGATGCTCACCCGTGCTTGCGCTATCTTGTTTATTTGAGAACTCGTGTTTAAATTCCACACTGGTTCGATGCTCACTTGTTCCAACTCCAAAAGAAGTTGTGTTTGAACGAAGTTTAAATTCCACACTGGTTCGATGCTCACAATAAAACCTTCAAAATCATCCATTCGGGCAAATTTGTTTAAATTCCACACTGGTTCGATGCTCACATGTCTCGCTAAATTCAATCGGAATAAATTACAAATACGTTTAAATTCCACACTGGTTCGATGCTCACTTCCCAAAAAGTCTGCAGAAACTCACATTTATCACTGTTTAAATTCCACACTGGTTCGATGCTCACGCACTAATTCACCCTCTATTTCCTTATCTCTTAATTGTTTAAATTCCACACTGGTTCGATGCTCACTCTCCAAAAACTACAAAATTTTACACAGAAAATCAAATTTTTCCAACCTAAATTAAGTCGCGGAGCAAAATGCAAAAATATACAGCCCGCGACTAAGAGAAAACTGATTAATTTTTTTCAAACTTTCAAATATTAATATTTAACCGCTAAACTTAATCCCCCAAAATCCTGTCCGCGACTAAATTATTCTACTTCACTGCTATCCTCACATCAACTAAAACTCCTCAAAACCGTGTGCTCATTTCTTAACATCTTCAACTCACCATAAAAATTTATCAAAACAAATATAATAAATCAAGCGCCCACAACTTCCCGCCCTCAACCCTTTCACCCTCTCATAGTCACTATCCTCCCCACCCCAAATTACCACCCTACCCTCTTGACTTTTAAATTTTTAAGTTTTATCTTTTGGAAAAAACTAAAAAATTTATATATTAGAAACGAAAATATTTAAAACAATTTCACAAAAAACTATGAAAAAATTTAAAATCAAGGAATTTGCCCAACTCCTAGGCTACCACCCCCAATATCTCCGAGTCCTCGAAAAAGAAGGAAAAATACCACCAGCAAGAAGAGACCCGAAAACGAACTGGAGATATTACACACTCCAAGATCTGATCGAAGCAAAAAAACAACTCGGCATCCCTGTCAATGAAAAACCTACTATCCAAGTCTTCATAAATTACAAAGGTGGTACCGGAAAATCAACTATAGCATCAAACTACGCATATAACCTTGCTCAACTCGGCTTCGAAGTCCTCGCAATCGACCTCGACCCACAAGGACACCTGACACGATCACTCGGAATCCCAGACGAAGCCTCAAGAACACTCCCAACAATCATGGACGGCATCACCAAAGGCGATATCTCAACCTCCATCATCTCCATCAAAGATAACCTCCTGCACCTCATACCAAGTAATGTCAACCTAACCATCTTCGAAAAATATCTTCAACAACAAAGCATCGCCGTGGAAACTAAACTATATAAACTACTACAACCCATAATGCCTAAATATAACTACATCATTATTGACTGCGCCCCGAGCGTCTCCCTCGCAAACATCAACGCAATGGTCGCCGCAGACGATATAATAGTCCCAATCATCCCAGACTTCCTCTCATACGACGGACTAAACCTCCTGTTCAAAGATATAAGCGCCCTTAGAGAAAACGCAACTATGTACCATGCCAGACAAATTAGAATCATCGTCAATAAATACGATCAACGCCTCTCAATCGCTGACATCCTCATAAAAACACTCAAAGAAGAATATAAAGATATGCTCCTTAATTCAATAATTCGACAAGATGCAACGGTGGAAAGAGCGCAGGCAAAACTTCTGACCATCTTTGAATACGCAAAAAGAAGCAAATTTGCACAAGATATAATTAGCTTCACACATGAGATGCTCGAAAACGAAAAGAAATTTACATTAAATACAGTGGGGGCAAAAAATGACTAAGAAATCTAAACGGAAGAAAAAAGCCAAGCAAGATGACTACATAGGCTTTAAACTTATAAAGCCAGTCCCCCAAGACTCGCTCTTGCCCGACTATGAAAGACTCAAGAACCTTAACCTTCCTGCAGCTCTTAAAGCAACTTATCTTACTAAAACCATTGAAAATCAATCAGATAATGAACTTTCTGAACGATACCAGTCTCAAAATGATACTGGTATCAAAATGACACCAGTATCAAAAAGAGACCAGTATCAAGATGATACCAGTATCGAAATGATACCAGTATCAAAACAAGACCAGTATCAAAATGACACTAGTATCGAAACGACACCAGTATCAAAAAGAGACCGGTCTCAAAAAGAGAAAAAACAACCCGAACCGATCAAAATTAAAGAAATACCTGATACAGTAAGTGAAAAACTCAAATTTAAACCCGGATTCTTCTCACAATGGGAAACCTCAATATTCAACGAACTCAGAAAAATTCTATCAAATAGCGAATTCAAAATCTATACGGTCCTCTTCGAAAACTCCTGGGCTTTCGGGAAAAATATAACAAGCATAATCGGCTACCAAACCATAGCTGAAAAAACAGGCTTAAGCAGAGCCACAGTCATAAGAAGCATAGAAAAACTCATAAAAAGAAAAATCATAGAGAAAAGAACCTCGTTCAACAACCTCGGCACAATCTATAAAGTAAACCTCCCAGAAGGCGCAGAAATACAACCAAACGAAATCCAAAGTAGGGGAGAATCAACATTCACCCAAGATGATGACGAATCAACATTGACCCAATCACCACCAGCCCAATCGACACTTCCTCTATTGGATGTCCCAGACGAAGAAAAGTTTATCTTCGAAAATAACCTGATCAAAGTCAAAACCCAAGAAGAAATCATAAAAACGCTCAAATCAAAACCGTTCTCACTTAAAGACGATATTATACAACAAATAATAAAAACAACATCGCCACAACTCATCTCTCTAAAAATTGAAAACGCACTCTTCAACTACCACAAAAACTTGATAAAGAAACCCGGCGAATGGCTAATTCTTTCAATTTTCAACAAATACAAAACATCAAAACAATTCCTCAAACACCTCAAGGGCAAGCTTGAAGCCAATGCGCGGGCAAATCCCGATTTGCCCCGACCATTAGATGAACATTTAATAAAAACTGTGTTCGGCTACTACACCAAATGGCTAAGAGTCATTCCAACAAAAGAAACACTCATCAAAGAACTTGAAAGATATAACATACCAGACCAAATGATTAACGATATAATTAAAACCTATCCCCCTGAATATATCTTCTTTCAGATAAAGCACGCCGACTCCCAAGCCCACAAACTCAAAGACCCCACCGCTTGGCTAATCAACGCAATCCAAAAAGTATATAAACCCAGTAGGGAATTCGCTAAAAAAATAGAAACACAAATAAAACAACTCGAAGAAGAGAGAAAACAAATTGAAAGGGAAAGGGAACTCCAACAAGAAAAAATGGAAATCGAACGAGCGCTCAACTACTTCAAAACCCTCCCAGAAAAAAACCAAAAAGAGCTCATAAAGATCGCTGAAGACGAACTAAAAAAACTCAACATAACCCCAGAAACCCCTGGCTACAAAACCAACCTTGACTTCAAAATCGCCCAACTAATAAAAAAACTGTATAACACTTGAACCTCAACAAACCGAAAGAAGACGCCATGACGCACCATAAGCTGATAATTGGAAACTGTATGACTATGCAGGAGATCCCCGATGAAAGCGTTCACCTAATGCTCACTTCACCCCCTTATTTTAACGCCCCATTTGACTATAAAGGTTTATTTAAAGATTATGACCAATACTTGGAAATGCTGGATAAAGTTGCTCGAGAAGTGTTCAGAGTGCTAAAAAATGGAAGGATCGCTGTATTAAACATTGATGATATGCTTGTAAATGGTGAAAAATTCCCAATCGTCGCCGACGCTACAAAGATATTTCAAAACGCCGGATTTAGATATAGAGACCGCATTATATGGAAAAAACCCGATGGCTACCTGAGAATAAGCAGAAGAAGTGGAGTTTTATTGCAAAATCCTTACCCGATGTATTTTTACCCAGATAACCTCCTGGAGAGCATCCTGATATTCCAAAAAGGTAAGTTCGATTACAACTCGATACCAAAAGAAACAAAAGAAGCTTCAAAAATCGACATAAAAGAATTTTTAGATAATAAATGGTATATGACACTTTGGGAGATGGTCAATGTCCTGCCTAATTCGCCATTGGAGAAAGAAATCGCCGCTTTCCCCGAAGAACTACCTTACAGAATTATAAAACTATTCTCTTACAAAGGAGAAACCGTTTTAGATCCATTTGTAGGAAGTGGAACCACTATGAAAGTAGCAAGACAACTTGGAAGAAACAGCATCGGAATCGAGATCAAAAAATCCCTAATCCCCATAATAAAGAAAAAAATAGGTTTCGACGGACAATCAAACCTCTTCAATCAAGAAGACACCTTTGAAATAATAATAAGAGAAGAAGGTGAATATGGATGTATTAGCTAAAATAACAGGGATCAAATATACACCATTTCTATGCCGTTCTTTAAATCTGTACAACATCTCAGAACTAGAATCCGCTCTTAATAAAGATTCGGCATTTATTTTAAATGTTCAAAATAAACAACTTGCCTTAAGCTGGTGGGTCTCCCCAAAAAGAACACGGTCTTACCCGTATGCACGAGTTTATGACACTTTAAATTTTCAAGGCAAAAGATTAACTATAATCCCCATTCTAAAAGACGAGGGGAAAGAAGGGGATAGGGATTTTTTACAGTGGGATACCATCTCTTTAATGAGTTTACTTGGCATTTATGTGGTTATCTCTTACTATAAAAGTGCTGAAAGAAGCTCCAAATATAAGCATAAAATCACAAACCAAAAGTTCGATATCCAACACATCGAAGAAGAAATAAACAATCTCTTATCCTACCAATCTGACGCCTTACACTGGAATCTTTCGCAAGTTGAAAAAGTTGGTCAAATCGCTCAAAAAGCACTAAACACATATCAAAGAATTTCAAAAACACTTGACATTGAAATGCACTCAGAAGAAACTGCCCAAAAAAGAATTGACGAACTCCTTAAAGGAAAAGATGCCTTTATGAAACTCTCAAGAGAATTAGCGAAGAAAGCACAAAGTAGGGAATCTATAACAGTTCAACCTAAAGAGCGATTGTCAGGCACTAAAGCCACCCTTACAATTAAAAACTATTTGGGTGGGTATTACTTCTTTACTTGTGATGAGGTAAAAATTGAAGAAGAAAAAATATATTTAATCGAGGGTAAACACAGTAAGCACAGCGCTATTCCGTCGATAGATGACATAAAAGATGGCTTACTAAAAATGATTTTATTCACAAATTTAAAAGAAGTAAAAATCGGGGCTGTCAAATATACACCTATACCAATACTAAAACTTACAACAGATATAAAGTTTTCAATAAACAATTTAAGAAAATCCCAAATTGACAACTTGCGCCTTCTTAAAAAAGAAGCTGAAGTAAATGGCTTCCAAGTGCTTATCAACAATAAAAACTTGTCGCTTCTTCTTCCGAAAGAGTAAATTAGACTTCCATGAATTTTTCTCTTTTATTACCCCACACCCGTCTCAAAATGATACCAGTACTAGTATCAAAATGATACCGGTACTAGTATCAAAATGATACCAGTACTGGTATCAAAATGATACCAGTCCCCCTCAAAAATGCCCCAAGAAACCATTGAAAATCAATCAATTTCAAAAACAGCACAACATATATAACAATAACTATACATATAATATACATACATAACACAGAGCCAATTCACAAATTGCCTAAATTTACCTTTAATGGCCATACCGCATATTAATAACTGCCTGAAAATAAACCACATCAAACTTCAAAATCATCTAACTAATAAAAAAAATTATATAACACCTAAACCTAAAAGGCTTCAAAAATGGATAAGCTAAAAAGAGCAATAGAATGTATAAAAAAGTATAACCCAGAAAAAATCATACTCTTCAGCTCCTACGCTTGTGGGGAAATAGACGAATATAGCAATATGAATTTTGTTGTAATCAAAAGAACTGATAAAAGATTTTTGGAAAGATTGATTGAAGTAGTAAAATTTATAGACAACGATTTAGGTCATGTTAATATTTTTGTATATACTCCTGAGGAATTTGAAGATATGATTAAAACCGCAAACCCTTTTATTCTACAAGCTTTAAAAGAAGGTAAAGTAGTTTACGAATTGGAAAAAGAAAACCAAAATACAGTTAAATAAGAAATAAACTTTGAAATGGCTTGCGCAAGCAGAATTTGACCTTAATTCCGCAAGAATAAATTTTGAAGCCCAAATTTATGCTTATGCCTGTTTTATGTGTGAACAATCTATACCACAAGATATCCAAATGCAGTTGCCCCTCCCGCAATCCCATATCAGTCCTTTACAAAGAAAGAAGCCCAAGAAGCAATAAACCTAGCAACTGAAATTTTTAATTTCGTGAAAAATAAAATTGGGAAGTCGCTGTGAAAGACTCAACCTATACCAAATATACTAAAGCCAGCCTTGCTTCTTTATGCTGTGCACTAATAGGACAGAAAAAGAATGCCTTGAAAAGGGACTATTCGGCACCCAAGAATGGTGTTTCCCTCACCTGAAATCAATACTTGGGAGGTTGAAAAATTTAAAAAATGGACTCAAGAAAGGGGATTGAAAATATGATTTATTTCAAGAATCGCAGAGACCTCTACCTTAAAAAGAGAATTACCATTCCTCACCACCCTTGACAAGCAAAATTTTTTCTAATATATTGTTTTAGTGAACGCAAGACAAACGCAAAATTTAAAAGCAAATAACATCTAAAAATGGTGTTCGCAAAGATAATAATCGGAGACAGCAGGAAAATGATAGAACTTAAAGATAGTAGCATTGATCTGGTTGTCACCTCTCCTCCTTATTGGCACATTAAGAACTATGGTGTTGAAGGACAAATCGGATATGGGCAATCACTACACGAATATCTTAAAAGTCTTTACATTGTATGGAAAGAATGCTTCAGGGTTTTAAAACCTGGAACAAGACTATGCATAAACATAGGAGATCAGTTCTTAAGAGGTATAATTTATGGAAAATATAAAGTAGCACCCTTACATTCTGAACTTATCGTTCAATGTGAAAAGATAGGATTTGATTATATGGGTTCTATCATCTGGCATAAAAAAACTACTATGAACACAACCGGCGGTGCTAATGTCATGGGCTCCTACCCCTATCCGCCAAACGGACTTATAGAAATAGATTACGAATTCATTTTGATCTTTAAAAAACCAGGCAAAAAAACACCACCATCAAAGGAGATCAAAGAAAAATCTAAATTAACAAAAGAAGAATGGAAAGAATACTTCTCTGGACACTGGAATTTCCCCGGCGAAAGACAAATAGAACATGAAGCCATGTTCCCAGAAGAACTACCCAAAAGACTAATCAGAATGTTCACTTTTGTAGGCGATACAGTCTTAGATCCATTCTTGGGAAGTGGAACTACCGTAAAGGCTGCACTAAATTTAGAAAGAAACGCAATCGGTTATGAAATAAACGAAAAATTTCTGCCCATAATCAAGAAGAAAATCGATATAAACCAAAATTTGTTTGAAAATAAAAAAATAGAGATAACAAAAAGAAATCAACAAATAAAAATAGAACCTGTAACGGACTATATCCCCAACATAAAAGACGCAATGCCACAAACTAACCCAGAACTGTTTAAATTTGAACGTGAAAGATTATATACCGTCAAAGAAGTGCTGAGCGAAAATTCCATCAAGTTGGATACAGGCTTGATAGTAAAGTTGTTGGGCGTAAAAATTACTAAAAAAGACGAAGCAAAGCAATATTTAGAAAAATTTGTGAAAGGTAAAAAGGTCTTTCTTAAATTTGATCCCTCATACCAACCAGAAAACAACATAACACCCGCTTATGTATTTTTAAAAAATAAAATTTTCATAAACAAGGAAATGATAAAACAAGGATTCGCAGATATACAAGAGGGGAATTTCCTATACAAGAACAATTTTGCAAAAGTTAAAACATTAGCTGAAAAAAAATGGCTAAAGAATGGATATTGAATATGGCAAATAGCAGATGGGGGCTTACCAAACAAAACAGGGTTGGCCCAGTAGCCGCTTGGATAAGGGAATGTGCCCCTAAGGAAATTCAAGAATGGGAAAATTTCTACTTCAAAAAATTGGAAGATTTCTTAAAAAAGAAAGATATCAACTTGACACCTGCTGAATACTTGCAGGACTTAGGTAAAAAACTTTACATAAAAATAACAGAAGTTTTGAGATCTGAAATAGATGAAGTAACAGAAGAAGAATGTATAGAATATATAAAAAACCTCGTTATAAATAGAACATTTGAGGGTTATATGACTGAGAAAGAAACAATTTACGGACAACTGCAAGAAATTTTAAATATAGAAAACATAAAAATAGAATCAGCACCAGATGAATGGGATAGACTCTATAATGTCGACTTCTTTATAAAAGTAAATGATAAGTATATCGGTTTGCAAATAAAACCTGTGACATTTGAACACGCCCCCGAATTCGCAACCAAGTGGCAGGAAGCATACAAAGTTTCTCACGAAAAATTCACAGAAAAATTTGGCGGAAAAGTATTTATTATTTTATCTGTAAAGAGGGGCAAAGATAAAGTTATATTCAACAAAGAAATCATCGATGAAATAAAAAAAGAAATTGACAGATTAATGACCGATTTCCCATAGGGGCAAATCATGATTTACCCTTTAAACTTTATCTAATTTAACAGGTAAATGGATAAAAAGAATTACCCTTTACTATCTACACCGCTAAGCAAATCCACAAATAAATCATCCCCTAGAAAAACCACTATTAAAACACACTCCTAAAAGCAAACAACTTGAACATCCCAACATAGCAACACAATCCACTTGACTGATGAAAAATTATACAACACCTGAACTCTGAAAATTTCCTGAAAACCGATGCAAAGAAATAAAACACTTAAAGAATTTAGATCTTGACAAGTAAATTTTTTTCTAATATATTGATTATGCGAATATCAAATAAGTGCTGAATTTAAGCGTATCAATACTTAGAATCTTGCTTTTTTATTTTTATCAATATCTGAAAGAAATTGTGAAGAAAAAGACTTTTACAAATATGGACATTTAACAAAAGAACGAATCTAGATCTAAATAAAAAAGAGTGGTGTTTGGGTTATGAAACCGCAAGATAATAAAGGTAGTCACAATTATGTTGCGGTATTTCCTCTTTTAGAACACAATAGAAAATTTAGAAAATTATCAAAGGAGTTTGTGGCGATGACTATGAATTGGAAAAGGATGCTTTTGATGCTACTGTCTCTTACAATTCTTATTTATTCCTTGCCCAATATAGTTTTTGGGGAGGAGAAAAGTTCAGTCAAGAGTATTTACTCCTCAAATACTGCAGTGGGAAGTGGGCTTACTGAGGAGAGCATTGTTAGAGAAGCACAAAGAAGTTTAGATAGAGCTATAAATGTTTTAAATATAGTCGCTACTTTATTAGGTGTCTTAGTGGGAGTGTTAACATTAATATTTGTGTTAGGTAGTGCTTGGGGATTCCTTGAATTTCGTAAGGTATCAAAATTACGAGAGCAAATGGAAAAATACAGAGATGAAGCAAGGAAGGCTGTTGAGGAGGTGAGGGAAGAAGCTGAAAAAGTAAAACCTATTGTTGAAAGGATTAAGAAAACAGAGGAAGAGGTAAACAATTTGAGAAAAGAAATTACCCCTTCACTTATCACCGAAGCTCTCTCAGAAGCACTAAAAAAGAAATTAGATAAATATGGTGAGAAAATCAGACTTCTTGAATTATTTGGGATCCCATTAAAATTTGAGGATTATTATAATCGTGGAATTGAGTTTTATTTTAAAGGTAAATATGAAGAAGCATTGGAATCTTTTAATAAGGTGATAGAACTAAAACCTGATTTTGCTAAAGCGTGGTTTAACAAAAGTGTCATACTTGGTAAACTTGCTCGGTATAATGAAGCACTTGAGGCATGTGATAAAGCAATACAACTAAGCCCTGATTTCGCCGAGGCATGGAATAACAAAGGGGCAATACTCGGAGAACTTGGCAAGTATAAGGAAGCCTTGGAAGCAATTAATAAAGCAATAGAACTAAAACCTGATTATCCCGACGCATGGTATAACAAAGCATGTATATATTCCCTAAAAGGAGATAGGGGAAATGCACTAAAACACCTATCAAAAGCGATAGAATTAAACCCAGAATATAAAGAACTGGCTAAAAAGGACGAGGATTTTAAAATTCTCTGGGATGATGAAGAATTTAAAAATATTACAACTTAAAGAAGGCAAAATTCCTCCAAAGTTTGAGGTTTAATAATGAAAAATATTAAAATCGAAGATAAATACACTGAATTTAAAGAAGAATTTTCAGAGAGCACCCTAAAGACGATCTGTGCTTTTGCAAACACTGAAGGTGGAAAAGTTTTTATCGGCATTAGAGACGATGGCAGTGTAAAAGGTGTTGATATCGATAACAAGAAACTAAGAGAAATAACAGAAAGAATCGTTACAAAATTAGGAATCCACCCCAAAATTCTGATAAAGAAACTTGAAGAAAAACAAATTCTTGAAATATCCGTTGAAAAATCAAATGTTCCCATATCATATGAAGGAAAATATTACGAAAGAGTTGGTAATACAACGCGAGAAATGAGCCCCGAAAGACTGAAAGATTTCTTCCTAAAAACCCAAAATTGGGACGCTTTAACTTTAGAAAATGCAAATTTTGAAGAGATAGACGAAGAAAGTGTGAGAAAATTTATAAACTCTGCAAGAGCAAGGGGAAGATTAACCATTTTTGACGAAAGCTCCGACATCAAGACCATTTTTGAACACCTTAAACTTTCAATCAATGGCAAACTCACCAACGGCGCAATCATCTTGTTCGGCAAAGACCCGCAAAAATATTTTCTAAATGCAGTTTTAAGAGTCGTAAGATTAAAAAATGAAGCCACCATTATAGGCGATAGGTTGATCACAGGAAATCTCTTTAAACAAGTAGTAGAAGGGGAGACCGCAATAAAAAATTTTCTTAATGTAAGATATGAAATTAAAGGACTTGAAAGAAGAGAAATATGGGATTACCCTTTGCCAGCCATAAGAGAAGCACTTATAAACGCTATTATCCATAGAGATTATTTTAAATGGAATGTTCAAACCCAGATCAAAATCTTTGACGATTATATATGGTTTTACAACATCGGCAAACTTCCAGAAGGAATAACAATTGAACAATTAAAAAAGCCACATTCATCCGTCCCGAGAAATCCTTTGATTGTTCACATATTCTATCTTGCTGGATTGATCGAAGAGGTTGGATCTGGCATAGGAAGAATGATCGAAGAGATGAACAAAGCAAACCTTCCAGAACCGGAATTCAAAGAAGAAATGGGCGGATTCTCAGTTTATTTTAGAAAAGATATTTACACTGAGGAATACCTGAGAAACTTGGGATTAAACGAAAGACAAATTAAAGCAGTCATGTATGTGAAGGAAAAGGGGAAGATAACGAACAAGGAGTATCGAGAGATAAATCAAGTTTCTAAACCCACAGCATCAAGAGAACTTGCTATACTTGTAAACAAAAAAATATTAAGACAAGAAGGCATTACTGGAAAAGGAACATTTTATTCACTTATAAAGGGCTCATAAACGGCTCAAACGGCTCATAAAGGGCTCACAAAGGGCTCAAAACAATGATAAAAGGATTATTTAAAAAGTGGCAAAAAAACAAGCTCATCATGAAACTACACAATTGTGGCAAAATATAGATAACAATAGGATTAAGTAGCAAATTCTGCAAACGAAGACCTTTCAGTAGCATTACGGGGTCTATATGAAGCATACTTGGATCTACAAAAATTGGAGTTATATCAAGTGAAGGTATAATTGAAGGTAAAAAATAAAAATTTGCTTTTTACAAGTTTATTTTCTACACTCGAACATAAGACTGATGCGGAATTTAAACATTAGGTGAGCAATTAAGACCAAAACGGAGAAAGACAATTGCCAGAAGTTCAATCGCACGGAATACGCATCAGCTACGACGACTATGGCCAAGGGGAACCAGCGCTTCTATTCATGCCTGGCTGGTGTGCTAGTCGTAGGGTCTTTAATGAACTTGCTCAATACTGTGCTAAACAAAGGCGTACACTTGCTATAGATTGGCGCGGGCATGGACAGTCGGAAAAACCCACCAAGGATTTCGGAGCTAGTGACCTCGTTGAAGATGCCCTTGCTGTGATCAAGGCGAGCCGAGCTGATCTAATAGTGCCGGTTGCACTGGCTCACGCTGGCTGGATCGCTATTGAACTGCGCCGCAGATTGGGTGCTCGTATTCCAAAGATTGTGCTACTTGACTGGCTCGTTCTCGAAGCACCGCCGGCCTTTCTTAAAGCTCTACGATCGCTCCAAGATCCAGCACAGTGGGAGCAAACGCGCGATCAACTTTTCTCCATGTGGCTTCAAGGGCTGAACATTCCGGCGTTGATTAACTTTGTGCGCGAAGATATGGGCTCGTATCCCTTCGAGATGTGGGCTCGGGCAGGTCGCGAAATCAGCAGTGCCTATGCAAAAGCAGGAAGCCCTCTCAAGGCACTAGCCAGCTTGAAACCTCCCGCGTTGGTTTTACACCTGTATGCTCAGCCGGAAGATCCAAGCTACTTGGCTGCCCAACGCTCGTTTAGCGCCACACATCCATGGTTCCAGGTATTGAAACTCGAAGCGCGTAGCCATTTCCCCATGTACGAAATACCCGACGAAATGGCCATGACCATAGAGGTGTTCGTCGTTTGATTCCTAATTCCAGTGTCTAACTACTGCATAGAGCAGATGGCGCTGTGCACTGCACTGTTATATTGGCTGTAAGGAATCAAGGATTCCCCATGGTAATATCGTCTTAAGATCTGACCTCTTGATTTTGATTTTCAAGTTTTATATAATAGCGATATTAGTAAAAAAATGAACAAATGAACTTTCTACTAAGGAGTGATCGATGACTTTAAGTTCAGCAATCCTCGCTCATTTGCTATTCGCTTACACTCTTCTGATCGAACCTATCCTTGGGGTTCGACAGTATCAGAAACTCAAGCAACTCATACAAATAGATCCCTATGCTCGCCAGCGCTTTTACCGCCGTATCCTTATCATCGAATGGACTTTGGCGGTGATCATCATGTTGATCCTTCTTTCTGTACCATCTCCAATGCGAGCAATTGGATTGGTCATCCCACAGTTCAACAGTCTGAATAAAGGATTTCTCTTCGGAGTGACTTTGGGGTTGCTTGTTTCCACTTTGGCTCTGGCTGTGCTGGTCTGGAAGTCTCCAGCTCTTGCACAGAGATTGAGAAAGATGCTGGAATCCGTTGCAGCCTTGCTTCCGGCGACTCAAGGCGAGCGCTACACTTTTGCATTTGTCGCACTCACCGCTGGAATCTGTGAAGAACTTCTCTTTCGCGGCTTTCTGTTATTCTACTTAGCTTATTTCTTCCCGGCACTTCCGCAGTGGGGTGCAATCCTGATTTCATCAGCGATTTTTGGTCTAGCGCATGCCTACCAGGGATGGAAAGGTGTGTTGGGTACAGGACTAATAGGGCTAGTGTTAGCATTTGTATATGTGTTGACGGGAAGTCTTCTGCCGTCTATGCTGTTGCACGCTCTCATTGATCTGCGCATCCTTGTTTTATGGCAACCAACTACATAAACAAGAATCTTAAGGTGTAAACCATGTTGCTCAACTATGTTCCGCCATCCTACGAGTTCAGTGAATATCATAACATCGTGATCCAAGCATCGCCTGATCACGTGTTCACCACTGTCAAACAAATCACACTAAATGAAGTATCTTTCTTTTATGTCCTGTTTATGAAACGCGCTCTACCAACTCCAATACTCCATAAAGTTGGTCTGCCTTTTTGGGGCAAACAATCCATCTTCAAACAAGCGCTGCGGAGAATCAAGGACCATCTCAATCAACCCAACTGTGCTAAGGCTACAATGAACTTTATCCTCTATAAAATCTATAGGAACAAACCAAATGCAAGCGTACGGTAAGGGCTTCGCCAAAGTATACGACATCAAGTGGTCAGACTTCGCTAAGCAAGTTGCTCCGTTTATTCTTGATTTCTATGCGACCACACCAATTGCTCAAGAGAACAAAAGCATTCTTGATCTTTGCTGTGGTACTGGTCATTTGGCAATGCATTTTTTGGAAAAAGGATATCGGGTTGTTGGTCTTGATCTATCAGACCATATGCTGCATTACGCTCGAGAACATGCTCGTCACTATATTGAGTCAGGCAAAGCCACATTCATTCAAGGTGATGCGAGCAACTTTACTCTAGACGAGCGTTTCGGTTTGGTCGTTTCTATATATGATTCGCTCAACCATCTTGAAAACGAACAAGCGTTGCGCAGATGCTTCCAATGTGTCTATGCAGTAAGTGATGGATACTTTATTTTTGATTTGAATACACGGCGTGGACTCAAACGCTGGAACGGTATCCAAGTAGACGATAGCGATGACGAAATGCTGATCATCAGCCGCGGTATCTACGACGGGTTAAACGATAAAGCCTGGATGAAAATCAGCGGATTTGTGCGGATGCCCAATGGGCTTTATGAGCGGTTTGAAGAGACGGTCTTCAACACTGTCTTTGAAATGGAAAGGGTAAAAAAAGGCCCTGCTCGATGTGGGTTGGAAGAATGTTTACTTTGCTCGTATTCAAGATTTGAAAACGCCGTCTTCCCATTTGATACACAGCAACCCGAAGCATACAGAATTAAAGTCGGATCAAAAACAGATCTCGCCCTCGGTTTCGTTTTCCTGATTCTATCAGTGCCATTTGCCTATGTCTCATACAAAACACACACAAAACTGATCCGAGAAATCCAAAAAGACATAAACTCAGCCGTGCGAACCTACAACGAGATCGCAAAAGATTTTATTTGCGTTGCCAAACTAAAGGGAGTGAATACAACAACACACGAGAAAATCTCAGGCGAGTTTTTGATCGTATCTGCTGAAAAACAAACAATGCTGTTAATCAGAATCCCAACAGCACAGGTCCTCTCGGTCGGAAAAGATAACTTCAAAAACGACATCTTCACAACAGACATCCTCACAATCCCAAAAATAAAAGCACAAATCCAAATCTCACCAATCCAAACCTATCAAAATATATCGCTGTCAAGCTTTTCAACTGGCACAGACTCGCTGATTTATCTAACAGGCAAAATTGAATTCTACGAACCAGTGAAAATCACCATACCGCTGACAAAATTCCAATTCATAAAGCAAACCTCAGAAACACGACTTGAACTCAATCACGCTCCGCTCGACTTCCTCAAATCCCAAGGTTTAGCCGACAAGATCCTTAAAAACGCTGAGATATCCATAAAATCCTTTATCCCTGTGCAAGCACCGACGCCGACGCCAGCACCAACACCAACCAACACAAGCACAAAAATCCAAACCATCGAATTCACTCCAAACGAAACAATTCAAATCCTGATCACAACAGGGCAAAACATCACAGCCGGAGAAGTGATCGCTTACAAACCCTCAGAAAAAACACAAAAAATTGAACTTGAACTCGAAAAGATCCAAAACAAAATAAACCAACTACAAAGCAAAATCACACTACTTGACCTGAAACTTGCACGAGATACAATCTCAATAAGCGACCAAATCTTCAAACTAACGCAAGAATACCAAACTATGGAAAGCCTCGTGAACAAAGGACTTAAACCCCACAGCTCAATTGAAGAAATTGCATACGAAATCGCAAAACTCCAAGGTAAAAAGAAACTAAAACAACTTGAACATAAAAACGAAATTGAAAAAATTAACACCGAAATCCAAAACCTGAAAATAAAACAAAAACAACTTGAACTCGAACTCAAACAAGAACAAACAAAAAACAGCATAACAGCGACAACATCGGGAAAAGTTAAAGACATAAAAGAAACCCAAATCGCAAACAAAAAAATAATCACTATAACATTTGAATAACGGCAAGCCAGCGAACAGGCGGGCGCTGGCGAGCCAACGCACAACGAAAAATTTTTTAAAAGTCAGCGGGCGGGCACGCCAACGAACAACAGCGAAAAAATAAATCGCTGAAATTGGCGATGGCTGACATATATAAAGACGAAGCATTTTTCGGACGAAGGGAAGAACTCAAAAAGATCATCGCAAACGCACTACTCGGAAAAAATACGCTGATAATCGGGAAAAGGGGAGTGGGGAAGTCAACTCTGATCGATCAAGCGATATCAATCTTGAACGGATCAATCCACCGAATCGACATAAGCCCAGGAGTACTCGCACATGAATTTAAAGACTTAAGACTTGCTCAGCGCCTTCGCTCAGCTTGGCAAAATGAAATCAAAACGCTGAAAATTGAACTTCTCAAAACAAAATCAACCATCTTCAACGATATAATCGAAACACTCTACAAAAACAACGACCTAAACGACACTGAAGAACTTGTCTCAATAAGCCCAGACGGAACTATCACAGTCCAAGTCAAAAACGCCCCATCAGTCGTAGTAAAATCACTCACAGCAAAAAATTATATAGTCTTCATTGACGACCTCGAAAGTGCCTCAAGCCAAATGATCGAATTTATAATTAACCTTGTCAGATCATCCATAACAGTGATCGCCACAACCTCCGAAATCCAAGACTCAAAAAAGATCAAACACCTCACTGCTCAATTTGAAAAAATCGAACTTAAAGAATTTGACAAACAAACAACCCAAGAGATGATCAACTACATAACCCAAAAATATCTACCCCACGCACCAAAAGACATAGCAACATTCCTAAAAAACGAAGTCGAAAGAATAAGCAAGGGAAACCCAACAATCATAAAATCACTATTTGCACAAGCAATCGCACAAAAACACTTAACAGAAGAAGAAATAAAAAAACTCAGAGCCCTTGAAGAAAGAGAATACATCAACCTCGGACCTTTCTTTGCAATCCTGATCGGTTCAATCACAATAGTTAAAATCCTTCAAATCGGGCTTGAAAACAGAGAAACCTACATCCTGCTGTCAATCCTATCATTCATCACTTACCTTATAATCCGAATCTTCCGCTACTTCCTCCTCTTCAAACCCCAAAGAAAAAGATAAACCCCCAACTTGACACAATTAAAAATTTTTACTATGTTATCATAAACCGAACCTCAACCAAACTATAAAATGCAACTCCCAATCTTATAATAAAATGGCGAGAAATATGATGGGTAAACTAAAATTGAATAAAAAAGAAAAGCAGGCACTTAGGGAATTAAAAGAAAAGTTAACAGAAAAATTTCCCGATGTGGATATAATCCTCTTTGGCTCAAAGGCAAGAGGGGATTTTGATCCAGAATCAGACATCGACCTGTTAATTCTGATTGAGGAGCCAATAAATAGCAAAATAGAAGAAGAAATTAACTCCATTGCTTATGAAATTGAACTGAAATATGATGTAGTCTTTGGTAAAATTATAGAAAACAAAAACTTCTGGAACTCACCATTAGCACGCTCAATGCCAATTCATCAAAATATAGATGATGAAGGAATCAAAATATGAAAAAAGAATTCATTGACCTTGCAAAATATAGGCTGGAAAAGGCAAAAAATACACTATCAGATGCTAAAAAATATTTTGAATCAGCAACTCTCGAATCAACAGTAAATAGAATTTATTACGCTATGTTCTATGCAGTTAATGCCTTATTGATTTCTAAGGGGCTCTCATCGTCAAAACATTCAGGTGTTCGTGCTTTATTTAACCGTGAGTTCGTCAAGGCAGGAATAGTTAAAAAAGAATTGGGGGAGTTTTTTAGTGAAATGTATGACAGAAGACAAAAAGGTGATTATGAAGATTTTGTACAATTTCAAAAAGAGGATGTTAAATTATGGCTTGAAAGGGCAGAGAAATTTATAGAAGAAATTTCAGAAGTGACACTAAAAATTATTTCACAGGAAGAAAAGTAAACTAGATAAAATCTTGGAATTGAACTAAGTACGGGCGTATTCCTATATGCTCCTACTTTCCCTCTCTTCAAACCCCAACGCAAAAAATAAACCCCTTATTGAGTTAAAAACAAAAAAGATTTATATTAAATAAAATTACGTCAGAATTTAAAGAAATTGATGGAGGGGTAAATGGCAGACACAACGAAGCAAAAGGTTTTTAAATTAGTGAAGGAATATTTAAAAGAAAAACCAGAAGGAGCTCGTTACTCTGAAATTATTGATTTTCTGAAGAGCCAACTACCTGGTGTTCCAGAAAATACTCTCCATGGCTCAGTTTGGAGTTTTAGACAAAGAATAGTTAACGGGGAGGAGAAAGAGGTTATTATACCAGAAAGAGGAATATACTTGCTTTCTGAGTATCAGAAGGGCGAATTGCCATTTAAAAAAGAGGAAATAAAAATAAAAGAAGAAGATTTTTATGAGAAATTCGCAGATTATCTTGTTAAAGAGTTGGAAGAATGCACAAAAGCAATTTCATTGGGCGGAAATAGATTTCAAGACAAATGGGGAACTCCAGATGTTTTAGGTGTTTATAAATTTTCTGAAGCAGAGCCGATTAGACCACCTTTGGAAATCGTAAGTGCTATACATCAACCCGCTGCGACTTATGGTTTTCCCGCGAGGTTCTTCTTATGTATAGAACAAGAATCTGTTCTCTTTTAAAGCTAAGGCTTGCTTAAAAGTTTGTTTGCTTGTAATGGCGTTCTTTTCAATTATGGGTCACCGCGTAGAAGTGAGACTTTTATAACACACAAGATAATAGGGCTATATGTGAGAAGATAAAGATAAAATTATAAAGCCGAATTAAAAAATTAAAGCATGTTCAACTAAAGTTAAGCTAGGTATATTGATACAACAAACCTTGGGGTTCTTTGATAAGGGGAAAATGGGAAGGGGATGAATTCGTTATGTTTTATGCAATGTGGAAGTTATTAGAGAAGCAAAGATATCTATCAAACTTGCTTCAGGAAAGTCCAGAACGAGAATTCGCATATTTTCTGACATGGCGCGCTAGCTAATTTATTTAGCTTTTTGTGATCGTAGATCAATAGATGCAAATTTAACCGCGTGTAATAGGCGCAATGAGTTAAGCGGGATTTCTAAAGAAAGCTTGATAGTTTTGAGGTTTATTTTTTTAACAGGTCACATATGATGATTCTCTTTAACAACGAACAGTCAGGTGTATTAGAAAGATTCTCTTCCTATCTGATCAGAAACAAAGATTAGCCTTTACAAAAAATAAAAACGAAGGTATTATCATGAGGTGCGTCAATTGTGGCTGGGAAAATCCAGAAAGGGCTCGCTTCTGCAGTAATTGTGGACAAGCGCTTCAAGTGATTGTTCAAGAAAATGCTTTGGGAACTCAGGAGGATAACGAGATTGAGAAAGAATTGAAAATCTATGATCACGCTATCAAAATTAACCCACAAAATGCTGTGGCATGGTATAACAAGGGTATAGTATTGGGGAAATTGGGACGCTATCAGGAATCTTTGAAGTGTTTTGACCACGCTATTGAAATTAATCCACAACTAACCGTAGCATGGGTTGGCAAAGGCGTGATACTGGGAAAATTAGGACACAATCAAAAAGCTTTGGGGTGTTTCGACCATGCCATTGAGATTAATCCACAATTAGTCGAGGCATGGTATAACAAGGGGGTGATACTGAGGGAATTGGGGCGCTATCAAGAAGCTTTGGAATGTTTTGACCACGCTGTTGAGATTAATCCGCAAGATGCAGATATATGGGTCAACAAAGGTATAGTATTGGGAGAATTGGAACGCTATGAAGAAGCTTTGGAGTGCTTTGATCGAGCTACTGAAATTGATCCACAACTAGCCACAGCGTGGGCTGGTAAAGGTGTGATATTGAAGAAATTGAAACGCGAGCTAGAAGCATTAGAATGCTTTAACCGTGCCATTGAAATCAATCCGCAGTTGCTAGAGAAGCTAAGGTAAAATTTAGGAAAAGCCAAGTATATACAATCACGTGTATATTAAGTGCTTAAGGAAAACAACGCAATTTACATGTGATGTTAAGAGTACAGCAAAGAGATATTTTGACTGTAAAGATTTTTATCTTAAATATGCAACGACTATAAGAAGAAGATGTAATAAACCTGTTGAATTTTGAAGATGTTTAATAAAAAAAATAACCTTTGAAGGTAAATTTGGGCTAATTAACGATTTTTTCAGAAATTGCAAAAATAAAAAAATAAGGAGGTATAAGACTATGACTTTCAAAATTAAGATTTTTGGCTTCCTGTTGCTGTTTATACTGCCGTATGTCTCTTTTGCATCAGATAAACCTGAGGTCTTTGTGCAACTGGGGCATAGTGACCGGGTCACATCCATAGCCTTTTCACCCGATGGTAAAACATTTGTCTCTGGAAGTGCTGATAACACTCTTAAACTTTGGGATGTCTCTACTGGTAAGGAGATAAGAACATTTAGAGGACATAGTGGTGATGTCACATCCGTAGCCTTTTCACCTGATGGTAAAATAATTATATCTGGAAGTGGAGGGTTATTTGACAACACTCTTAAACTTTGGGATGTCTCTACTGGTAAGGAAATAAGAACATTTAGAGGACATAGTGATGATGTCACATCCATAGCCTTTTCACCCGATGGTAAAACATTTGTCTCTGGAAGTGCTGATAACACTCTTAAACTTTGGGATGT
>NZ_CZVS01000034.1:0-22274 GCF_001535985.1 Candidatus Kryptonium thompsonii
AAAAAATGGACAAAGTAAAATTTATAGAAGCATCCCTCCTTGAAAGCGCAGAAGTGAAAAAAAGAATACTATCACAATGCACAGATCAAATCCTCAAAGCAGTTGAAATCATAACAAACGCTTTCAGAAACGGGAAAAAATTGTTGCTTTGTGGAAATGGCGGAAGCGCCGCCGACTCCCAACACATTGCAACTGAGTTTGTAATCCGCTTGAATCCTGAAATAAAACGACCAGGACTTCCAGCCATAGCAATCACAACTGACACCTCAAACCTCACCGCTGGTGGGAATGATATCGGATTTGAAAATACATTTGCAAGAACGGTTGAAGCACTTGGAAATGAAGGGGATGTCTTAATTGGTATAAGCACAAGTGGAAACTCAGAAAATGTAATACGAGCGATAAAAACGGCAAAAGAAAAAGGCATGAAAACAATCGGGCTTCTTGGACGCGACGGTGGAAAGATGAAAGAACTATGCGATCTCGCAATAATTGTTCCATCCAACAATACACAACGAATTCAAGAGGGACATATAACAATTGGGCATATCATAAGTGAACTCGTCGAAATGGAACTTTATAAATCAGAAAATTAAATTTTCACCTCAATTTGAACTCCAAAGATATTTCTCACAATTTCGCCAGCGGATAAAAAAGTTTCCCCATATTTCATCTGAACGGAAAGCAATTTCCCAAATTTGCATTTGAGAACAAAGTACCATCTTAACCCATCACCATAAAATGGAATTAACGAAACAATGCCATCAATATCATCCTCATAAATATAAATCCTTGACCAATATGAATCTGTTTTGAAAAACGCAATTCGACTGTATAAGCTTAAACTGTTAAAAACTTGATATTCCACCCCTTGATAAATCAGAAATCCTTTCTCAACCCCATTTAAATCTCGCCTCACTAACTCAACTCTACTTTTAAATGTGACTTTCCCAAACCTATTTTCAACCTCAACCCTCGCATTTTTTCTCCGCTCAATTCCCTCACCCCAAATCGCTCTCCCAAAATCATCAAAAGTTTTTATCCCTTTGACCACCGATTTCTCCCGTGCCATAACTTTAAAATCAAGATTTCTAGAGATTCTAAAACTTACCTCAACTCTATAATCAACACCATTTTTCACATCGGTATAATCAACACGCGGAAACCTGTAAACATCCCAATAACCAGAAAATTTCAATCTCCATATCCTGAACTTAACACCAGAGTAAAAACCCTCCTCATTCCATGCCTCACCATATCTCTCACTGAAAGCATTGCCATTTATAGATGTGAAATTCGGACTCAGTTGCCGATATAGAAAGACAAAGCTTAAATTGCCGAAATCAATTGACAAACCGGAAACATAACTCAAATGTGAAAACTTCCACAATGCAATCTCACCAAACAGATTTAAATTTCTAAAGTATAGGTCAAACATAAAACCGCTGTAAAAATTTCTCCTTTGAAAAGGTCTCGAAATTGATGCGGAAAAATCACGATTGAAATCCTCATAAAAATTTAAAACCCCAAGTGAAAAATTTCTCGAACCAAAACTTACAATTCCACCAAACGATCTCCTTGTCAAAGGAAATTTTTGAACCGTATTTATGCCAGAGAAATCAATGTATTTCACTCTTCCACTCGTATCAATTGAAGAAGGCAAATTCGTCTTTGAGTAAAACAAGGTTAATTCAATATTTTTAAACCTTGAGCTAAACGCACCCCCGAACAAAGGTTTAACTTCATCAGTTGATGCATAGCCAAGCAAATGATTTTCAGAACTTCTAGCCGCTGGGGAGATAACATCCGAACCTTTCCCAAGCGCAACAGGGCTCCACATCAAAATTCCTTGACCGAATTTTAAAATATAACTCCCAACGACAAACCTTCTAACAAATGAAGAACTTTTATATTCAATGAAAAAGTGGGTCAGATCATTTAATTTATTCTCCCCATAATCTTTTTCAATCACGAAACCGGCAGAAAAGTTTGAAATCCCGAAGCGAGCAAGTTGATATGTTTTAGAATTATCAGCGAAGTCATTTGCAAAATAGCGAATATTATTCCTGCTTAAAATTCGTGTCCTTGTTTGAAAGCTTAACTTTGGTCTTTGAATGTATCCGTTTCTGTAAAGAAAAGATTTTATGGACTCATCGATCCCGGGAATGTCAAAAATCTGTTCCCTTATTTTAAATCCACCAATCTTGTCACGATATTCGATGATTTTATTCGCAGTTTCCCTCGTTATAAATGGAATCGCAACCAAATCATCAACGCTTACTTTGTTAAGCTCTATCGTTACAAACTCCAATTGCTCAACTATTTCATCGACCTGCACATCAAGTTCAAGACTTTCAAAAATTTCACCTTCTATATCTGTAAGCGTGTCAACTTGAGCATCTTGAGATTTTGCAAGTGAAAGAAAAATTACAAAAATTAACGCAATCTTTTTCATTCTCCCCCACCAAGTTTTGCGGTCAATGTAATTTGATGCGTAAATCCAAGTAATTGATGATTGTCAACCCCATAATCAAGTTGAAATCTGGAAAGTTTTATCCCAACTCCACCTGAATAACGAACTGGATAATTTGACAGTCCAAATCTCACAGAAACAAAGTCAACGATGTTATATTCAACACCATACCTTACACACTCCCTAAAAGTAAGTTCTTTATAAACTCCCATTGAAACGATCAAATTGCTATACGGCATTAGAGCGATGCCCAAATCAATTTCTTTAGGCAACTTTTCCTGTGCTTTACCAATTCTACTTGAAATTAAATTTTTAACAACAAATCCAAACCTCAAAAATTTGACGGGTTTTGAAACAAAACCAAAATCACCGCTAAAAGCGCCGGCGCTTCCATAATTTTTAATCGAAATAAAAGTATAATTCAAACTTAACCCTAAATTGAAAGCATCGAAACCTTGCGCTATTGAAATCTTCAGCATATTCTCTCTATAAAGTTCAAAACCAAAAGATTTAATTCCGATGCCAAATTTAACAGGCAAAGATGGCTCATAATAAACTGCCCCCTTAATGGAAAGCTGTGTTAAGCCAAATTGAGCGGGAATATAAGAAAAAGAAATCTCCCTGCTTTTTAAATCAGCGATCCCAGCGGGATTATAAAAAACTGCCCATACATCATTTGCAACCGCAACAAAACTTTTCACAGCAAACGCCCTCGCTCCGATGCTCTCCTGAGACAAACCCCTGAACACGAAAAAGATTAGAAAAAATAAAATTCTTAACATCGAGACAACCTTTTTGTTCAACTCAGTTTAAGCATGCAAAATTTCCCTGAACATAAAGAAAATTGAAAAGAGCAAAATAAAAACGCCATATGCTATCTCAAGGTTTTCACTTTTCAACCTCACCGCAACTTTCGCACTTAGATTCGCAAGCGGAATGGCCGAAAGAGCCAAAATTAAAAATAACTTCAAATCGATATGACCAAGGATAAAATGAGTTATAGCTCCCGGCACAGCGAAAAAAGGAACGACGAAAAGGGATGTTCCAAAAGCATCTTTTATATCCAATTTAAAAATCTTAACATAAACAGGGACTAAGATAACCCCACCACCATTTGCAAGAAACCCGGATACAAGACCTACACTGGCACCTAAAACAAAATTTCTCAAATTTTTATAATGCCACGACACCACTGTCGTTTGCTCATTGAAAAGTTTCCTTCGGAATACGAAACTTAAACTAATTAAAAATATGAAAAGACCAGTAGAAATCATTAAGAACTTCCCACTCACAAATCGAGTTAAAACAGCCCCAACTATCACAAACGGAAAACCCGAAATTACAGTAAGCTTGGCTAATTTAAAATCAACATGGTTGTTTCTATAATAAACAACAGCACCTGAAATAGCAGATGGAAGAGCAACAAGAAGAGGAGTTGCAAGAGCGTAAACCGGTTTAACATTTGCAAACAACTTAAGAAGAGGCGTTGCTATACTGCTTCCACCAAGTCCAAAAAATCCGGACAGGAAACCGATGCTTAAACCGATCAAAATTTCAACAAATAGTTGATCCACTTCAAAATCTTAAATTTTCTTGGAGAAGAAAAAACCCCAAAAAGCTACTTTCGGGGTTAATCTTAAAGTAGGAGCTGGAAGGTGAATATAGTTCAAATTCTTTTTTATCAAATTCCAAAACCAGCCATCGCCAGGTAATTTTTCTAAATTGTAGTCAAGCGCAATATAAAATTCTCGCTTCCCCCCACCAAGCCCATCAAGATCTCTAACACCATATCCAATTGCGATGTTGAGAAAATCAGGATAAAATTTTTCTATTTTCTCAGGCAAAAAGTTACTGATTGAAATCGAAAGCCACATCGTTTGACCTTCATGATCATCTATGAAAATTTTCTTTTTCCCAGTTTTAAGCTGTGTCGTTGGTATATAACTCCACTTGAAATTAAAATTTCGCAAAAATGGGACATAGTGTTGAGCTACTGGATACCAAGCCCCAAGTATATTTCCCATCGCATCTCCTGGGCTAAATCCCCAATCAGTTGCAAATCCATCTTCAAACTCAACATAAAGTCCAAAAATTGAACCAAGCATAGCCCCATATATCATCGCCCTCTTTTTCTCAACCCCCGCCCATTGAAGCGAAGAAGAAAACAGATTTGAAATCAAAGTTGCCCCATAGAAATGTCCAACTTTATCAATGTTAAGTGCATAATCCCAATCATTAACGATATGAAATGGTCCCCTTTGCCCACTCCACCAAGCATGTTGCTGATAAACATGTATTACTGCCATGGTTCCAGCAGTTCCAACTCCGACAAGCGCAAGCCTTGTGTAATTGACTTTACTTCTCACAGTTTGAGAATTTGAATCGGAAGCAGAGACAAAAAAAGAGAAGGAGTTTGAAGAAGATAACAGCCATTCGGAAAAGAAAACCAATATCAAAAAAATTTTAAAATTTCTGCCCTCCAAGATTAAATGAAGTCTATTTTAGCAATTTGAAACTTTTATGAATTTGAACATTCCATTCCTTGCTCAGCTTGATGTTCCAATTCAACAATATCACAGAACCTTGATAAACTCTTTCAAAACCCGCTTCAGATAAAGAAATTGACTCAAGCGGAAACCTCCACACATTGGCAAACTTGCTTAGATAAAAATTCATATCAAGTCCAAGCCATTCATCTACAATTCCAAAAGAGACAACACCATCAACAACCCCCATGCTACTTAATTTCTTATCTTTAACATCATACCCAGCAAAATAAAAATATCTATCAGGAGCGTCGGGCGCCAAGAAATTACAAGCAAATTCAACACCAAACCAAATGTCTAACATTTCATCTTCAAGATTTTCAATTTTATAATCTATTAAAATTTCGTTCAACTTTTTATCAAGCGTAATTTTCTTCACCACTCGAATTTTATTTCGTTTATCCCCAACCCATACATTTCCATCCCTTGACAACACAATTTCAAGGACACCACGTTTAAAACTTGTCTCAACCAAATAAGGCTGATCTACGAAGTCACCTTGCTCTGGGTATTTGCACATGTAGAAGTTTTCAAGTGTTGTCCCATCACCCAAAAAATGATCAATCAAACTTCCCCTTCTATACCAGTCGTAATGTAAAAATTTTTCAAGTCCCTCTTCTTTTGCCGTTAACATATCATGTATGCTTGCAACCCCCTGATTGTTTGGATTATTTTTTTCATTTGAAAGTTGGAGTAACTTTTCATGGTATCCTTCTCTTCTCCTCGTCACAACATCGGTTATATTGAACTCAAGCGGTTTAAAATCAAGTTCAAAAATTTGACCACCATAATTGGGGTTTATGTAGATATTGAAGTTTGGCGACTCAACAATTAATTCTTCCTTACCATCTCTATCAAAATCTGTAAATTCATACCGAATTAATTTTTTGTTTTCGACTTTATCAAGTTCATTTTCAGCTCCTATCAAATTTCTATAAGCAGCTGATCTAAGATTTGTTAAATAAAGCCCGCCAAAAATCCCATGCCAATATGGGTCATTACACTGCGCAGACCATATCTTGTCAAGAGCGATGCTTACATCTTTGCCTTTCACTTGAAGCTTTCTGGCACGCTCAGAAACTCTTAACATTTTTTTATGAAGATTGTTTGCCTCTGGATATTTCACAAGAAAATTTCGCCAAAAACCACCTCTGAAAAATCTTGAATACTGCTCATACATCCCCTCTTCCTTAAGATGTTCCTCAAGTTTCTCATAGTCGATATAAGCGTCAGCTGGCAAAGCCCAATGCATCATCTCAGCGTAGGATGCATTTGGCAGGTAAATTCTTCCGATGGGTTTAATTTTTTCAATTGCCTCAGAAAAGTGGAGTATATTGATCCAGTCGCTATTTTCTTCAAGCGCTGTGAAAAATTCCTCAAGCCAACCATCCTCATAAACATGCTTGTATGTATTTGGCCATACACCAAACTTTTCCCCATCATCGGCATAAACCACAACTCTATCTCCCTCCTCAGTTGCGATCTCTCTTAAGTAATCGATCGTTTTCTCAACTGGTTGAAATGGTATCGTATATCTTAACATCTTGCTTATCGGAAAGATATTAACAGTATAGCCTTGTTCCTCCGTGATGTAATACCCAAGAAGCTGTTCCCCTGTCAAGCCAGCATAGCGAAAATGAGTGTCATCAATTATCACATATTTTACCCCAGACATCGCAATGAACTTTACGATGTGCTGTTCCCAAACTCTTTCAGCAAGCCACATGCCGACAGGATTTTTGCCAAAATGTTTGGTGATGAAATCTGTCAATTTCTTTATTTGATCAAGTTTGTCTTGGTCTGGAATAACAGCAAGGATCGGTTCATAAAATCCACCCGTGATCAATTCTACCTGTCCATTATCTACGAGAACTTTCAAATCGTCAAAAAATTCTGGATGGTTTTTCAAAATCCACTGAAATAAAACACCCGTATAATGTTGGGCAAGTTTAATTTTGGGATGTCTTGCGAGAATTTCAATAAATGGCTTATAAGCGGCTTTGTATGCGTGTTCGAATACAAAATCGAAATTTCCAACAGGTTGGTGATTGTGAATTCCAAGAACAAGATTAATTTTTTTCACATTTAATTCATTGTTTGTTTTTCACTCATTTTTCAGGTCTCATGTGCGGAAATAGAATTACATCACGAATTGTTCTTTGATTTGTCAATATCATTACAAGTCTGTCAATGCCGATTCCAAGCCCTGCTGTCGGCGGCATACCGTATTCAAGTGCTCTGATGAAGTCTTCATCGATAGTCATAGCCTCCTCATCACCTTGAGAGCGAAGCTTCACCTGTTCTTCAAACCTCAAACGCTGTTCGATCGGATCGTTTAACTCGCTAAAAGCATTGCACACTTCCATCCCACAAATTATAACCTCAAACCGTTCAACGAGTCTGGGATTATTTCTGTGCCTTTTGGCAAGTGGTGACATCTCCACAGGATAATCAATAACAAAGGTCGGCTGTATCAAATTCGGTTGAACAAGTTCAGAGAAAATCTCGTCAATTATCTTCCCAACCCCGATTTTTGAAGAAACATCAACATTAAGCTGTCTTGCAATAGCCCTAAGTTCTTCCTCTGACTTTCCCTCAAGATTTTCACCTGTGTACTGTTTTAAAAGTTCAAACATTGGAACTCTTTTCCAAGGCGGTGTCAAATCAATTTCATTATCTCCAAATTTTACCTTGGCAGTACCATTAACACGCAAATTTACATTGTAAATCAAATTCTCGGTAAATTCCATCATCCAGTTGTAATCTTTATAAGCCACATACAATTCAAGCATCGTAAATTCAGGATTGTGCATCCTATCCATACCTTCATTTCTAAAATCCTTTCCAATTTCATAAACGCCGTCGAATCCACCAACTATCAATCGCTTCAAATAAAGTTCGTCAGCAATTCTCAAATACAAATCCATGTCAAGCACATTGTGATGCGTTATAAAAGGTCTCGCAGTTGCTCCACCGTAGATGGGCTGAAGAATCGGTGTCTCAACCTCAATGAAGCCATGCGAATCAAGAATTTCACGAATCGTGCTTATTATCTTCGCACGCTTTATGAAAACCTGCCTGACATCAGGGTTTACAATTAAATCAACATATCTTTGCCTATATCTCATTTCTTTATCTGTAAACGGATCATAAACAATTCTATTCCCATGCTCGTCAATTTTCTCTTTAACAACTGGCAACGGTCGAATTGCCTTAGCAAGAACTTGATAATCCTCTACTTTTACAGTTATCTCGCCAGTTTTAGTTCTGAAAACCTCACCTTTAACTCCAATTATATCGCCAATATCAAGCAACTTCAAAATATCGTATTTATCGTTAAGCACATCTTTCTTAAAATAAACTTGGATTTTCCCCTTTGAATCTTGAATATGCGAAAATGTGGCTTTCCCCATCCTTCTAATTGACATAATTCTTCCCGCTATGGAAACATTCATCGGCGGGTCTTCATCTCTAAAATTTTTCAAAATCTCCACCGAGTAAGCATTAACGGGAAATTCATACGGATAAGGGTTAATTCCCAACTTCTTAAGCTCTTCGAGTTCCTCAAGCCGTCTTTTCATCAACTGGTTAAATTCTTCCCAGTATTGAAGTTTAAGTTCGTCCTGCAACTTTCATACTCTTTTGTTTTTTATTGTTTTTAATTTAATTAAATTTCAGAAAAAAATGAAAACGCTTCCATTAAAACATAAAATGAGGCTAAAATGAAACTTTCAACAAAAACTTTTAACTTGATAACTTATGTAAGTTTAGCGATTCTGGTCTTGCTACTCCTTGGTATGTTGACAAAGGTCATACCCCCGCAGTACTACATGCACACTTTACTGGTTGCAATTGTGATCTTTATTTTGCGTATAATCCTCCGCATTCAAATGTTTCAACAATCAAAATCTAAAACAGAGAATGAGAAATAAAAAGGCTTTAAAAGAAAAAGAAAAACTAATATCTGAAATAGTCAAGATTTCACACCTGCTTTATCAAAAAGAGTTTGTAAGTGCAACGGATGGCAATATATCAGCACGACTTAAGAACGGAAACATCATTTGCACACCAACTTCTGTGAACAAGGGAGAGCTTAGAAGATCACAAATTGTTGAAGTTGATTTAGATGGAAACTTAGTTTACGGGATATACAAACCCTCAACCGAGATTAAAATGCATCTTTTCATTTACAAGAACAGAAACGATGTCAATGCAATTGTGCATGCGCATCCGCCGTTTGCTACCGCTTTTGCAACCGCTGGGTTATCGCTTGAGGGTTTCACACTTCCAGAGGTAATTATCAACCTTGGTAAAATTCCACTTGCAAAATACGCAACCCCATCAACCGACGAAGTTCCATCGTCGATTCAACCATTTGTAAAAGATTGCGACGCTTTTCTACTTCAAAACCATGGTGCTGTGACACTTGGTGCAAATTTGAAAGACGCATATCTTAAAATGGAAAAACTTGAACATTATGCAATGGTGGTTTTACTTGCCAGAATTCTTGGCGGTGAAAAACATTTATCCATTGAAGATATAGAAAAACTTTCAGATGTAAGCTTAAAAATATACGGAAAGAAAATTAAAATTTAGATTCCATGCAGAAAATTAAAGTTGCTGTATTGCTTGGCGGGACATCTCCTGAAAGGGATGTTTCAATAATTTCTGGAAAATATGTCACGCAGGGTTTAAGAGAAGCTGGCTACATCGTTAAACCAATCGACCCAGCACTTGGTATAAATCAACCTGAAAATGAAGATGAACTTTTCATAAGTGCAATAAGAGAAACTCCACCCTCAGAAGAAGAACTCGCAAAGTATTCCAATAAAAATGTAATTGAATGCATCAATTCACATTTGCTTGATGACATTGATGTTGTGTTTATAATTTTACATGGTAAATGGGGTGAAGATGGAACGGTTCAAGCATTGCTTGAACTTCGGGGAAAGAGATATACAGGCTCTGGGGTTCTTGCAAGTGCAATTGGAATAGATAAAAACATGTCGAAGATCGTTTTCAAACATCACGGTGTACAAACTCCCGATTGGTTCATCATAAAAAGAAACAGGGTTGACCCAAAGGAAATTCAACGAAAAATAGAAAGTACATTTTCTTACCCTTGCGTTGTTAAACCAAACGATCAAGGCTCAACGGTTGGATTAAGCATTGTTCATTGCCCCGAAGAAATTGAGCCTGCTATTGAACTTGCCTTCAAATATTCTGATATAGTTTTAGTTGAAGATTTCATAGAAGGTAGAGAATTAACAGTTGGAATCCTTGGGAATATGCCTTTGCCAGTAATTGAAATAATCCCAAAAGGCGGAATTTACGATTATTATCATAAGTATACGAAGGGGGTCACGGAATATATAGTTCCTGCAAAGATTCCAGATAGCTGGACAGAAAAACTTCAAGAACAAGCTCTTACAGCATTTGAATCAATTGGATGCAAAGGATTTGCAAGGGTTGACTTCAGAGTTACAGATAAAGGTGAAATTTTTTGCTTAGAGATAAACACTATCCCTGGTATGACAGGGACAAGCCTGGTGCCAAAGGCGGCAAAAGCTGCGGGAATAGAATTTCATGAATTAGTTGACAGAATCGTAAAACTTGCCCTCTCAGATCAAACTATTTTTTGAAGAAATACCCTCAAAAAGTTCTTAAAGTGCGTTTCTTTATTTATTTCTTTCCCTTAGACTTCCAACGATGCCAAAATTTTGTATTTCTCTGTGTTCTATATCCCTCTCAACGCTTCAACATTCGCAAGTAGCCAATAGATGTTAAGAACTTTATTTTTCAAATATGTATCGCCTCCTTCAATGAGTCAGCAGAAGCCTCCATAAGGGTTTCAGATAAAGTTGGATGTGCATGAATTGTTTTCGCTATTTCAAACGCTGTGCCTTCAAGCGTCTTCACAACTCCAAACTCTGCTATTAATTCAGTCGCTTCAGGTCCGATAATATGTGCCCCAAGCAATTCACCATATTTTGCGTCAAATATAACTTTGACTATTCCCTCTGTCTCGCCAAGTGCAAGCGCTTTTCCATTTGCTCTGAAAGGAAATCGCCCAACTCTAATTTCATATCCAAGTTCAATTGCTTTTTGCTCCGTTAATCCAATACTTGCAACCTGCGGGATGCAGTATGTACAACTGGGTATGCCGTTATAATCAACTGGCAATGTTTCAACGCCAGCTATATTTTCAACACATCTGATTCCTTCAGCAGAAGCCGCATGCGCAAGAAGTGGTGGTCCAATTACATCACCAATTGCGTAAATTCCGTCAACATTTGTTTTATATGTTTTTTTATCCACTTTGATGAATGTATTTTCAACTTCAACGCCAACATTTTCAAGTCCAATTCCATCCGTATTTCCCCTCACACCAATTGCCACAAGCGCTACATCTGCTTTTAAAATTTCTTCTCCGTTCTTCCTTTCGATTTTCACAACAGCTGAATTGTCTTCTTGCACCGCAGAAATAACTTTTGTCTCAGTTAAGATCTCTATTCCTGATTTCTGAAATGACTTTGCAAGTATATCAGTTATCTCTTTATCTTCGTTAGGCAAAATTGAAGGCATCATCTCTATTAAAGTTATCTTTGTCCCAAATGAGTTATAAAAATATGCAAATTCAACTCCGATCGCTCCAGCACCGATAATTATCATTGATTTAGGTGGTTCCTCCAGCAACATTGCTTCTTTACTTGTTATGATAAATTTACCATCCACCTTAATCCCAGGTATCTCTCTTGGACGTGCACCCGTCGCAATGATTATATTCCTTGATTCAATTTCCATTTCATCTTTATCGCCTTTAACACCGACGACATTTTGTTTTAAAATAAAACCTTCACCAGAGATTTTGGTTACATTATTTTTCTTGAGCAGAAATTCAACGCCTCTTGTTAATCTCTCAGCAACTTGTCTACTTCTTTGAATTACTTTTTTAAAATCAAATGCCAAGTTTTCAAGCTTCAAACCAAACTCATCCGCTCTTTTCATGAGGTTGTACAGTTCAGCTGATTTCAAAAGTGCTTTCGTCGGGATACACCCCCAATTGAGGCATATTCCGCCAACTCGATCTTTCTCGATTAAAGCGGTTTTAAAACCAAGTTGGGAAGCTCTAATGGCAGCAACATAACCACCAGGACCGCCACCTATTATCACAACATCAAATTTTTCGGGCATAATGATAGTAGTTTTTGTTTTTAAAACTTTACAGAAATTTAAAATAAGGGAAAGAAAATTTCAAAGGAGGGTTAACAGAAAGGGAGAAAATTAAAACAAAAAGCGGGGCTAAGCGCCCCGCCAGTTAAATTAAAATCCAACTTTAAGATTGAATAGATGGTTTGCGGTAAAATATGTCACAGGAACATAAGCATAATCAAATGTCACCTTTAACCCAATTAATGCCTCTGTATTTATACCAGCCCCAAGCGTATAATGATGCCATATCGATGAAATATCACCTGTTTTGCTATAGTTGTATCCAGCCCTTACAAAGAATATGTTTCTAAAAGAATATTCAAATCCAAATTTATACGCATCAATCGCATAAAAATTATTTGCTTGATAGGTTCCAGTCAAAAAGAAGTTGTTAATCTCACCGATTGAATAACTGTATCCAAGCCCTATTTCAAAAGAAGTGGGCATTGGGAAAGATGCAGCCTCAACTTTGTAAAATGTGACGCCTCTTTCAGATCCAGGCACCTGTGCTTGAACCCAAAGTCCCGAACCGCCGTATTTCATCGTCGGACCTATGTTCTTTACAACAACACCAAGTTGAAGTCCCGGGATGTTTAACATATTTCTATACTGAACACCCGCATCAAACGCAAAACCATTTGCGCTAACTCTACCAAATGATTCACTTACAAAGTTAAAATTAGCACCAACCGAAACACGGTCCGATAGCTTTTTTGAATATGTCACACCGACAACGAAAAAGTTCGGACTTATTATTTCACCTGTTCCGTCAGGATGAAATTCAGTCGTGACAGGTATATCTCCGAGATCAAAGCTTCTCAAGGATAATCCAACCGAACCAAATCCAAATTTGCCAACCAAAGCAAGATAATTTACTCCTATATCAGCGATATATTTACGATATGAAAATATCGCCTGACCATTTCCAACCAACCAATCAACCCCGCTTGGATTCCAAGTTATCGCTTCAACTCCATCAGCCAATACACCAGATGCACCACCCATTGCGGTATATCTTGCACCAATTGGTATGGTAAGCTCAGGCGCAGCAGATGTCCCAGCCTTTGACTGTGAAAAGGCTTGGATCGAACCCAAGAGAATTACCAAGGCTATTATTAAATAATTTTTTCTCATAGTTCAAACTCCACTTTTTTATTTTTTAAAGAACCGCCCCGAAGGGCGGCTGTTCTGAATTAGTAAGTTGGAATAATCTCTTCCTCCTGAACAATCAGCAGTTTCAAAATCTTCGTTGCCCCAATTTCTGGCATATCAATATGAACGATGTAAACTCCGCTCGCAACAGGAAGATTATGCTCATTCCTTAAATTCCACCTCGCAAATTGAGAATCATCATCTTTATTGATTGTTTTAACAAGAACACCAGCAAGATTAAATATTCTTATCGTCGCTTTCTTGGGTAAATGATTAAAGGTTATGTATTTTATCAATCTATCCGTCTCCATCAAGTTGAATCCATAATATGGATTTGGAAAAGCATTGATCTTCTCAACATCTTGACGAGCAAGTTGAACATCACCGACTGTCGGAGCCTGCGTTGCGAATGTAAATGTATCAGCAGGTGTATTGACACGATTTGGATAAAGTTGTATTGTAACATCAGCGCTATAAGGATCACGAGTTCCCCTTTGATATAGCCACAAAGCCCACAAAACAGGATAAGCGCTATGATTGGGACCACTGGTCATAAACCCTGTACCCTGAGCTGGATCCCATGCTTTACCAGTCGGGTCATAATCGCTATCTAAAACCCAAATGTACTCATATGGTGTGACCGCATCATTGGTATCCGATATATCCCATTGTTTATTTCTATTCCTATCACGAACAACAACATTTAGCTGCCTGGGTGAATTTGGATTTTCAATATCAAATACTTTGAAAGGTACATCATAAAATCCTTCATACGTAGCATTACTCCATGTCTGATACATAAATGCCTTCTGGGACTTCGCTGGGTCAACTGTATAGGGTTCTCCAAGATCGTATTGACCATTTCCATTTTGATCTGTAAAACCTGTTCTCGCTGAAAATCTAATTTCAACCGACTTAAAATCACCCGGTGCTAAACTACTTCCAGTGAAGTTTGGACCAAGAAATACACCACCGAACAACAATTCTCCACCATTTGCCGGATTACCTGTAAACCATCTATTCGCCGCACCTTGTGTAGCAACCCATTCCTTACCTGCAAGTGGCGGTCCCATAACTTTAACAAAGACACCATCAACTATTGGATAGGCTTCATCCCCGGATTGATTTGATCCAGTTGCCTTGACTTTATTCTCATTAATATCAACAATATACCAATTACCCTCATTATCAAATCTTACTTGATATGTATGTCCAGTTGCAATTGACGGATCAACAAGAATTGCAACCACTTCCCCATCACTTCTGCCTTTATGAACCACAGTTAATGTATCACCAACAGCTCCATAATATCTCGTCCCTGGCGGCGGTGACTGAGGTGTAACAGCTAGAACAACCGGCGTGCTTTCAAGCGCTCTGAATGGAGCGAGAGGATCGGGATTATAAGCATATGCTGTAACAGCGTAGTAATATGTTTGACCATTTACAAGAGGACGCTGGCGGACATAATCAGTTGTTAAGGTAATGTAATGGCGAATTCCACTATTACTACCTGTTTGAACTGGGACCTGAAGCAAAGCACCGGTTTTTGGATCTATAGTTCTATCAAGTATTACCGTTACCTCGTTAACAACATCATATGTCGCAATTTTTATAGCCTCACTTAAGCTAGAAGTTGGCGATGGTAATTGATAAACATTGTAACCCTCAAAAATAAATCCAGCTGAATTATAATTTTCAATTGCATTGACGCTCGCCTGGTTCCACCCCCAATTCAAAACAACTTGACGATCTAATGCAGCCACTTTGACATCAGGAGAAGGAGGTGGAGACGGCAAAACAAAGAGATTATCATACGCAAATTGTGCATATATATCGTAATATTTCAGAACCAAAATACTTGAAAGATTATCAACACCCATCGCTCCTATTAAAGCTACGACTATTTCCGCCGTATCTGGCTTACCATCCGTTAACTTTAACTGAAATGGACCAGTTACATTCACTATTCGCCTATCCCCAGGTGGAATTTCTCTACCATCAATCCAGCCAGTTTTTGTCACTGGATCACCCGCAACTGCATATTTTGTAGGATAAACATTAGGGTCTCTCGTAAAAGCGCTCCAGAACGGAACAAAGGATGGATACTCAGGTCTTGGCAATCCACCTCTCATTAGGTTAAACCATTGAGGTGCATTAGTCGGGTCACTTATACCTGTTCCAGCAGCAAAGAAGACAAAGGTTGTAAGCGGATTTTCATTCCAATATTTATATCCTTTCCTCCATTCCAAACCAATCACAGCAGAGTCATTGGGATTTCCAGTATAACGGGCTGGACCCTGCAAAAAGTCAAATCCAACAGCTGGAGCAGGTAATCCTATAGATTGATATTCATGGTCAACAGTATTAGCATTATAAACATATCCTAACCCCAAAACAGAGTCACATCCTGCAAGGTCATCAGAATAATCTCCAAGATCTGGATCTGCCCATTTCACTATGTAAACACTGTCAATCTTTGAATCAGGCTTAGCTGCAGCTGTTCCTTTATAAATAATCCTGATCTGTTGGAATATAATGTTATTTAAAGGATTGGAAACAGAATAAGCCCATTCTGTAAGTTGTAATTCAAGTCCAATTGGTGGCGACCCAAAAACTTGTATACCAACATCCGATGCTAAGTCATTTGCAACAGCCCATACAGTTTGAGTTGCTCCAGGGATACCGGGAACATGATTTGGATTATTTGGATCAAAACCGGGACCATATTTTACCTTATAGGCATCAGGTCCAGTAGTTGTATACCATGGAGCTCCTTTATCAGCAGGCCAATCTTTCCAATCATTTTCATATTGTTGACGAAGTGCCTCTTCATCAGCTGATGTGACATCTTTGAGAGGTTTCATAAAGTATTCAGCAGCATCTGCTTTTAAATCCGCCGTCCTATAATCTGGACGAACGCGCCATACTCTCTTAACAGCAGGGTCATCACGATTTTCAGCAGTTCCTTTAGTTATAATTCTACCTGGCACCATACTTGTCCTATAAAATACTCCCTGTGCACGAAGTGTCGGGGATCCTCCATCATCAACAAGTCCCCCAATCATCAATCCTTCTCTGTAAATCATTCCTACTCCACTGCCCCTTGGAAATGTTCCATTCCAAGAGTTTTTGATTAACGGTGGCCATCCAAGACCACCTGGCGATGAAACGACAGATACCCAGCTTGTTATGTTATTCACATCGACAATCGTTGATGTAACACCAGCAGCGGTTGATTTGCCAAAGAAGAATTCTTCGCTTCTCTTTTTCAATGGATCTTCCCTTCCAATTGCTAAACTGAATATTACAAAAGTTAATATTAGCAAAATTGAAAATTTCCTCATAGTTTTAAACCTCCTAATTATTTTTATTTTTGCAAGTTATTTCACAATTCAACTCTTACTCCAGCTCTTAATTGTCTCGGGGAGCCAAAAAGGTCTTGCAATACTCCATTAAATCGCCACTGATGTTGTCTGTTCTCAAGATTAATTGCTTTGTAAAGCTCAACATACATAGGCCCGAACTGGTTAACAAAAGTCCCACTTAAGTCAGGATTGGTTAAAAAGCCATCGTCGTAAGCATTTCCAGTTCTATAATAGACATTTATCACATTCTTGGTGTTGAATAAATTCTGAACATAAACATAGAAATTAAAGTTTACTGGACCAATCGAGATCGTTTTGTCAACCCTTAGGTCAACATTCCATACCCATGGTGTCCGTGATGCATTTATAGGTTCAAGAGGGGTTCTATTTCTTGGATCTCCATCATTAAGTATTCCACCATCGTCAGCATCTTGCTGAGCTATTCCGCCAGTGGCAAGAGTATATGGATGCCCACTATTAAATGTTATCAACAGATTAACACCAAATCTTTCAAACAACGGACCACCTTCACCCTTTCCAAAGCGATAATCAATATTTATCGTTCCTCTGTGCGTCTGATTATATGAAAGTGGAACGGTTAATGTCGGAGTTATCTGCGTAATTCCAACCGCTGCCCAAGCACCATTTGCAAAAGAATTCGTTCCACGAGCATCCTGCAAGGTATAATTAATTTGCGCTTGAATCCTGTTAACTCTCCTGATTCTTAATGTAAATTCAAGTCCATATACATTCTCAAAATCACCGTTCGTGTAAACAGCATATTTTAATCCAGCATAAGGTCCACTTGTTATAGGAACAGTGGAAACTTGGAGCTGATTTCTAACATCTTTGTAAAATCCAGTTATATCAAAAGCGGCGAAATCGGTAAACTGTTGCGAAAATCCAATTTCATATTGGGTCGTTTTAACAGGATCCGGGTCAAATGCCAAAGGATCAGGTATCAATTCAATCGATGGTAAGTAAACACTGCCCGGGTAATAAGATAAACCTGCGTAAAGTGATGTCAAAGCCGGTGGCTGAACAAAAATTCCATACTGTAAGTGGAACACGGTTCTATCTGTCACAGGGAATGAAAAACCTAACCTCGGCTGCAAATAAGCCCTTGGCTTCCCTTTTTCGAGATCAAGAAGCTTTCTAGTTGTTAAATCAGCCCTTGGTGCATTTGGATCTTTCAACCTCCAAGCATCAAGATACAAGTAATCATATCTTAATCCAGCATTTATAATTAAATCGCTGAACTCAATTTTATCCTGGATATATGCCGAGAAGAAATATGGATGTCTTGGTCCATCTTCGCCAGAATCAACCTTTCTACCAAACCTATCAAATCCATAGTTATTCACATAACTTCCAAGCAACTTATATAGATAACTCTCACTTCTCGCGGAATCAGGTAATGTATGAAAAGCTCTAAACAATCCACCAGTTCCAATACCATAATGTCTAACTGTCCATCTTTGATAACTTGCTCCGAGTTTTATTTCATGTTTCTCAACTTGGGAAGTTAAAGCAACATTACCACCCCAATAACCCTGTTGGAACTTGCTGTACCCAGCAAATAAAGTTCCAGGCCTATAAAATGCAAATCCATAAAAATCATATGGCGGTGGACCAACATACCTACTCACGTACTTAAAACGTTCTCCATATGCACGAACCACTTGAAGACTATCATCATAAGCTAAAACATTGTCGCCAAATGCCGGTTCGTAGGACTTATTTCTGTAATCAAGGAAGCTTATGGAAGCCTCTAAAAATGTCTTCGCAGAAATGAAATAAGTTCCCTTTGCACTAATGAAAAATTGAGTTAAATCTGTAACTGGCAATCTCTCAAGATTAAATATATTTCTCAAGAAGTCATTGCCCCTTGAGCGACTCCAAGTATAAGCTCCTGAAATTCTCAATTGAAGAGGTTTTAAATCAAATGTAAGCGTTCCATTCCCAGTATATCTATTTACCATCCTCCCTGGTATATTTGCATCGTTCCATGCAACAAGAGCTGAATCACCTTTGGTTCCTCCTCTTCTTCCATTATCCTTCAAATATCCAAAGTTGTAACCTTTGAAAAAGTGCTGTATATAATCTCTGATAAAGTTGTTTTCACCAGCCAGGAAAAACTTAATTCTCTCTGTAAACAATGGGCCACCCAAGGTAACTACTATATCAGAATATCCGTAAGAATAAGTTCCAAGGAATTTCTTCCCAGGATAGTTTCCAAAATTGTCAGTTTCAAATTGAACGGATGTAGAAAACTTTGACCTCCCGCTCTTAAAGACTTGTTGAACTATTCCAGCATTTGCACCTCCAAATTCAGCACTATATCCTCCAGCTTGAACTGAAATTTCCTCGAGAGCTTCTGGGATAGTTGTTATAAGACCTCCACCTAAAGCTCTATACCTATCCCTTGCCGCAAATGCTCCACCTCTTGCACCTGTAGCTGCACCAAGTATATTAGTTACACTTGCCCCCCTCGATCATATAACCAACTTCATCTGATCTACTACCTCTGATGTATAATCTTCCATATTGTAAACTTACACCAGCTTGAAGCGCAAAATACACGTTTACATCTCTAACTGGTAATTTCTCAACATCTGCAGATGTAACAACACGAATAGCATTCGTAGCAGATTTCTCAATTAGAGGCCTTTCAGCAACAACTTCAACCGCTCTCAATTCTATCGCGGTGGACGGCAATTCAAAATTTAACTCTCTTGTCAAACCTGCAATAACCTGAACACCCGAAACCGTTACCGTTTGGTAACCAACATAAGACGCCACAACTGTGTATGTTCCAGCAGGGACATTTAAGATCACGTAGTTTCCATTTACATCAGTTGCAGCACCGAGCGTTGTCCCTTGAACCACAACTGAAGCCCCAGGAAGCGGCTCCTTTGTTTCTCTATCAACGACCCTACCTGATATTTTGCCATATTGAGCAAATACCAGCTGAACAGAAATTAACAACAATAAAACCGAGATTAAAAATTTAACTTTGTTTTTCATGGGCTAACCCTCCTTTTAATCTTCTTTGAAAAGCTTTTTTTGTAAATTTGCTTTTAAACCATATACAACAACAGAATATCTACCAGCCCCTGATATTCCAGAATCCCACGCTTTAACAAGTGTATCAGTTCCAGATATAACTGTATATTTTACAGGGAAAGATGCAATCGTAAGATATGGCGTTCCCCCTTTGAAAGCAACATTAGAGAAAGTTGAATCCTTTCCAGCAAAATTAACAATAACTTTCGCAGCACCTAAGTTAGGGCTAAGATTTAAAAACCTAACAAGCGCTTTACCACTCGGATACGGTTCGTCAAATGTATTACGTTCCGCAGCAAATAAAACACTATCAGACCCCCTCCCAACATAAAAAACAGAGTATTTTTTCTCCGATTCAAGCGATCTTTTTATCGTATCCCCAGCCGTAAAAACAAAAACCCTTGACCCAGCTGGTAAATCAAGATAATTTGAAGCATCTCCAAAGGCAATAGAACTCACCTTGTCAGAACCATCAACATTAACCTTAATTGTCACATCAGGCTTCAAATTTACAAATTTTGCAAGGGAACGATAATCAACGGGTTGAACTACTGGGTTATCAATATTAATACACCCATCCCCCGTGATTACAATTATGAAAAAAACCAAGAAAAAAACTGCAAAGATAGTAAATTTACTTTGCATAAGAACCTCCGCTTTAAAATTTTAATAAATCAATGAACAAAATAAACAACCGCCTATGAACAGGAAATGAAAAATTTTATTTATTGGAAGGAAGTGCTTTTTAAAAGCTAATAATTAAGCTTTTAAAATCTGACGTGCTTTTTAATAAATTTAATACAGAAATTTTATTTTGTCAAGAGTTTTTAGCTTCCGTAGAAGCGAACATTAAATTTCATATTTTCAATACGAATTTAATATGAAAAATTTATTTTGTCAAGGGGTTTTTAAAATTTTTAGGACAAATTTAAAAAATAAGCCCTCGGGTTGACTTTCGATCCCACCAGAGTTATGAAACTTTTTTCATCCAAACATTTTTATTAAGTTTAGGTTGTAAACTCTAAAAACAAAAATAAAATTTTAACAATGAAAAGCATCGAAGAAATAACTAAAGTCCTCAGAGAAATTCAAGATCCAGATTTGCATAGAGATATTGTTTCACTTGGATTTGTTAAAGATATTCAAGTTGATTCGAAAAAGGCATATATTAAAATCGAGCTCACAACGCCAGCGTGTCCTGTGAGAGATAAGATAAAAGATGAAGCGATAGAAAAAGTTAAAAAGCTTGGATTCGAAGAAGTCACTGTTGAAATGACAGCACAAGTTCCGAAGCATCTGAGCCCACAAAAAGATGCGCTCCTTCCAAATGTTAAAAATACAATCGCCGTCGCAAGTGGGAAAGGTGGCGTTGGTAAATCAACCGTCGCAGTTAATCTCGCGGTTGCCCTCGCACTTGAAGGCGCCAAAGTTGGTTTAATAGATGCAGATGTTTATGGTCCGAATGTGCCGATCATGTTAGGTGTAAACGAAAAACCAACATTGGCTCCAGATGGCAAAAAGATTGAACCTGTTGAAAAATACGGTGTTAAGTTAATTTCAATCGGTTTGCTACTTGATGATCCAGATACTGCTTTAATCTGGCGTGGACCTATAGCAAGTGGTGCGATAAAACAATTTATGACGGATGTTGAATGGGGTGAGATTGATTATCTTATTTTTGACCTTCCCCCAGGCACAGGTGATATACAATTAACACTCGTTCAAACAATACCTTTAACAGGCGCGGTGATAGTTACAACCCCACAAGATGTAGCACTTGCGGATGTAAGAAAAGCTATAAAAATGTTTCAAAAGGTCAATGTTCCCATACTTGGCATAGTTGAAAATATGAGCTATTTTATCTGCCCAAACTGTGGACACAGAGACGATATATTCGATCACGGTGGCGGTAAAAAAGCAAGTGAAAAATTTAATGTCCCGTTCCTAGGTGAAATACCAATTAACACAAGGATAAGAATAAGTGGAGATCTCGGTAAACCAATTCCAGTTTCTTATCCCGATTCAGAAGAAGCTAAAATCATAAGAGAGATCGCTCAAAAACTTGCCGCAAGAGTTAGCATCGTGAGTTTTAAACAACAAGCAATGCCAAAGGTCGAAATTAAATTATGAGAGATAAAGAAGAATTAAAAAAACGCGTTTTAAAAGCACTTGAAATCGCAAGACCATACCTCAAAGCAGATGGTGGCGATGTTGAGCTCGTTGAAATTACAGATGATAATATCGTGAAAGTTAGATTGATAGGAGCTTGTGGCAGTTGCCCACTTTCAACGATGACATTAAGAGCTGGAATAGAAAGAATTATAATCCGCGAAGCTCCAGAAATTAGGCGGGTTGAAGCTGTTTTCACATACTAAAAAGCGAGCCCTAAAAATGGGCTCGCACCTTCATCTTAAACCAAACAATGCCCACATCCTTCCAGAATTTTCACCATATCTTCTA
>NZ_CZVS01000035.1:0-21869 GCF_001535985.1 Candidatus Kryptonium thompsonii
TGAAATAAAAATTACTGCAGTTATTCTTTTTATTACGATTAAAAATTGCATCAATATTCCCTTCTTATTTGTTTTAATTTCGCGTTAGCATAACACATAGCTTTTATCTCACAAGGCATCACCTCTTTCGCCAACTTACAGGATAGAGATCTTCTGATTCAAAAGGGGTAATATCTTTGAAGCCATTCCCATCTGAATTTAAAATTAAAATTCTATTCGATACTCTAACTAAAACGTAAAAATCGTCAGGCGACCAACTAACAACCCAATAAAATTTAGCTGTACCTTTAGTAATGTTTTTAATTGCACCGCTATCCAAATCTTCTACAAATATGCTATCCTGATGATCTGAAGCAGGATAAAAATCCACTACGTATGCCACCTTATCCCCCCTTGATGAATATGCCATACTCATGTATCCCAAACTGTCACTTTCCCAAGACCTTAAAACAGCCCCATCTGGAGTATACATAAGAATCTTTGTAAACGGAGAAAAACCAACCATTATCCGCACTAATATTGTTTGATTTTTCCCTCCCCAATCAAGCACTATCTCAGAAGAACTAATCGTTGAAGTAATTCTTCGCTCATTATATCCATCTATGTTAATTATAAAAATATCATAATTACCAATCGCCTCAGGAACCATCTGCCTTACATATGCAATTTGCTTCCCATCAGGTGACCAAACTGGCCCCCACGCCCCTCCATACATCAATCTCCCATAAGTAGAATCATCTACATAAACCCATTGCTGAGTTAATTGATACCTGTTCCTCCCATCCGCATCCATAATGAAAATTGCCGGACGAAATGATGGATGTGTCCTTTCATCTCCAACCAGGGAAACAACCGCTATCTTCTTCCCATCAGGAGACCACCTCGCATCAAGTATTGGAAAATTTGGATCATTCGTCAACTGCTGAACATTTGAACCATCCTCATTCATGCTGTAAAGTTGATATGAACCACTCTTATCGGAAATAAATAGAATTGGACCAGGCTCAACAGGAAATCCACCATCTGAAACAGGGTTATCTTTACACCCAACAAAAATTAACAAATCAAGTAAAATCACCCGCGAAACCTTAATGAAATTTTGAATGGACATAGTTTTTTTACTTCTTATTTTGGAAAAGCTTTACCTTGGAATAGGTCCATAAGTAAGCGGACGTTTATCACTTCCATCTGCGTTCATAACCCACACCGTTCCATTAGTCGAATCAATTTCTTTACCTGAACTACCAATGTAAACAATCTTTTGCCCATCAGGGGACCAAGATGGGGAATCTCCAAGGCCAAGATACTTTAGATTTGTAGCATCAGAATTCATTATCCAAATACCATCGCTGTCAAACACTATCTTCGCCCCATCAGGGGAGTAGCGAGGATGCCCCAAACCGCGATCAGGAGCATAAGGAGTTCGAGTTAAAACTATCAATCTAAAAATTTTAGATGTATCCGAGAGATTAACTCGACAAATCGATGGTCCTAGCCCCACAAAAATAATGGAATTTCCATTCGGCGACAAATCTGGCATCATACCTTCAGCAACAATACGCCTTTTCTCTGTCCCATCACTTCGCATCACCCAAATTTCACTTGAATCACCTGTATAAACAATCCACCTCCCATCAGAACTCCAGGCGGGGAAAAAATTTCGCCCTTCAGTGGTCAGCTGAACTATTGAATCAACCTTATCTCCCACAATCCGTGCTTTGTAAATCTGACCATCCATTTCAAAAACAATCCAATTACCATCTGGACTCCACCTTGCACATTTCCCCATGCCTTTGAGTATCAACCGAGGATTTGTCCCATCTGCGTTTATCATCCATAAACCAACTGAATCAGGATTAATATCGTAAGAACCGTCAATGTTAATGTGCGATATACCGTAATGATAATAAATGATGCGCTCCCCATCCGGCGACCAAGCAGGAGAGTCATCAATTCTTGGATAAACAGGTGGTTTTGGGATTGGTGGTACAACAGAATTACCTCCGTGGCATGAAAGCCCAGATCCAATTACAACAAAAACAATCACAATATGCAAAACTACTTGAAGTAAAAACCTGAAATTTAACATGGCATTCCCTTCTTCTTAATTTAACCTCGGTTACTTTTTCTACTATTATTTCCCAAGAACAGAAAGTACGGGCGTATTGATATACGCCCTCAATTAAAATTTAAAAAAATTTTTCATTTTGTCAAGCCCTCCACCCAACTTACCTACTTAAACCTTACTTCACCAAAGCTATCTTAACACTCACAAAACCACCCGCCACAAACTCCTTATTTTATACTTCCCACTAAATTAAATGATCCCCCTCTCTATTTTATATAGAGGAGGTCAAGGGGTGAGTCACCTCACTCAACCTTAATCGTACCACATCAAAAGTCTATAGTTATATGTTAAAATTTACCCACTTCCAAGTATTAAAATTAATAATAACAACAAAAGACCAAAACCCAACGCTAAAAGCATTTCTTCCCCAGGGGCTTTGATTATCCCTGCTGCATCTCTATCCATACTTCCTTCGCCCGATCCAACTAAAATAACTTTGAAAACGCTATCAGAATGTGAGTTGCTGTAAACCAATACCGTATCAACATAGAAACCCACGGAACTTGGACTAAACAAAAAACTCAAATTAACAGAATCCCCTGGATTTAGAACTATCGGCAGTTTACCTAAGAATTTAAACGAACTACTTTTTACACTTACATCGGTAATCTTTAATTCAGAGCCACCATCATTACTAACTTTGAGACCTAAACGATTAATTTCACCTAAATAAAGTTTCCCAAAATCAAGTTTATTACTGTAAAAATAAGCATATGGTTTGGGAAATGGTTTCACCCCGTTTTCTCGGTATACTGTAACTCCACCGTTTGTCCCAATCCACTTGGTACCCTCGGAATCCATCGCTATAGCGTAAATGTTATCACTCGGTAAACCTGAATTTGAAGCATTATAAACGATCCAATTTGCACCATCAAACTTTGCTACTCCCCCATCTGTTCCGATCCATTTATTACCATTAGAATCTATTACTATCGTATAAACATTGTTACTTGGTAAACCTGAATTCGAAGTGTTATACAGAGTCCATTTCACTCCATCAAACTTCGCTACGCCACCTCCCCATGTTCCAATCCATTTGTTGCCCTGACCATCTATCGCTATCGCATAAACATTATCACTCGGTAAATCTGAATTGGAAGTGTTGTAAACAGTCCATCTAACCCCATCAAACTTTGCAAGCCCTTTACCTGTCCCAATCCATTTGTTGCCATCGGAATCTACTGCAATCGCGTAAACATTATCGCTCGGTAAACCTAAATTTGATGTGTTATAAACAGTCCATCTAACTCCATCAAACTTTGCAAGCCCTCCATACGTCCCTATCCACTTGTGGCCTTGAGAATCTATTAATATTGCACGAACATAATCACTCGGTAAACCTGAAGTTGACTTATTATAATTAATCTTCTCACCTGTAAACCTATTTAACTTAACCAAACCATTAGTTGTCCCAAGCCAAACATAATCACCCTCAAACGCAACTGAAAGCACAGAGTTACCATTAAGCCTCATTTTTGTCCAAACCACAATTCGATTCAAAACAAATTTAAGTTCCAAATCGTCCCTATCTACAACAACCTCCCTTTCTACCGCTTCATATCCTTCTCTCTCAACTCTAAACTTAACCTTACCAGCCTCAACATCCGCTCTAAATGAACCTTTACCAAGCAACTTATCATTTACATAAACCAAGGCATCTTCTGGTTCGGTCTTTACATTAACTGAAAAAGTTGACCTTGAAAGAGTAAATTTAACCTCTTTTGCCTCCCCCGGAGAAATTAGAACTTCACCCCTTGCTGAAGTGTATCTATCTTTTCTCAACTCAACCAAATGCTTTCCAGGTTTTAAATCCAATGTGAACTTATTCCCTTCAAGTTTACCAATCATACGATTGTCTACATAAACGTCCGCCCCATCCACATTGGAAACTATCGTCAACCTTCCCGGTTTCAAAGCAACGTCCATCCCCATACTAACATCAACTACACCAACAGGTATGAAAACAAAATCACCTCCCTTATCCCCCAAAAGTACGCCATACTCCGGCGTCTGTACCCCCTTCGACTCAGCTGTAACCCTCGGCCCAACATAATCCATAAGCTCACTCGTCGTTATTATACCATCCCGATTTAAATCTGCGCTCATCGTCTTTAAACCATCAACAAAATAATATGTGAAAATACTATGCCCTCCAGGTCCAGTGTCAAACACCGGCTGATCCCTACCTCCTGCTGTCAACGCTTTACGCGCCACCCTTGTCGAAATTATCTTAACATAATCCAACGCCTCAGCTGATATAGGCTGTGCCCTCGCAAATATCAATCCACCATAACAAGCATCCATAACTATAAACAAATGCTTCGCCTTTATAAACAAACTTATCTCATTCAATTGATCCGTCGAAATAGCTGTCGTAAGAACCTCTGCCTTTGAACCCTCATAAGGCAAAATAAAACCCCTTTCCCTACCATCTAACAAAACCTCCGTAATACCATGACCAGCAAAAAATATAAAAACTCTATCATTTTCGCTTGCTAATCTCCTCAAACGATCAAAAGCTCGCATTATGTTCTCCTTTGTAGCATCTTTATCATACAACTCAATCACATTCTCACGCTTGAAACCATAACTGTTGACGAGAATATCCACAATTGCCTTCGCATCATTTACCGCATACCTGAGCTTTGGTGCCCTAAGATAATCGTTTATCCCAACCACAAGAGCCCATGATTCACGATAAAAACTCTGCAAACTCGGCCTACCATCCTCCCTCAACCCTATACCCCGCTCTTGAGAAAGCAATGAAAAACTTAGCAAAAAAATTAACATTAAAGCTAAAATTTTTTTCATAGGACTCCTTTTACCTTATTTTATACTTTTTGCCAAAAAATTTAACAACTCAAAAACAATTTGTCAAGAGGCAAAACTAACGAAACAACCTTCACCCCACCACATTAAATTATCCCCCTCTCTAAACTTTAGAGAGGGGCAAGGGGTGAGTTCACAAACTTCAACTTCTCCCCTCTCTATTTTATAGAGAGGGGTTGGGGGTGAGTCACTTCACCAACACCATCTTCTTAACACTTACAAAACCTCCAGCCCTCAACCTGTAAAAATATACTCCACTTGGCATATCTCCAAAGTCTACCTTAACTTTATATCTCCCCGCCTCAAGCTTTCCATTCACTAACTTAAGCACCATCTCACCCATCAAGTTAAATATCTCAAAAAGAACTTCACTTTCCCTTGGTATGTCAAACTCTATAGTGGTCACCGGATTAAATGGATTAGGATAGTTTTGATAAAGCGCAAATTCCTTCGGTATCTCTTTCTCATCCCTGACTAAAGTAGGCGGATTAACAGTCAAGGTAATTATTCTTACAGTATCCCCTCTACCATTAGTTGTATTTATAAACCTCAATGTATCAATGTATGTCCCCGGTGATAAATTATTTGCACCGCTATCAATTGAAACTATAATTACTGCATTACCACCCGGAAAAAGTGTCCCTTTGGTTGGTAAAACACTCACCCAATCCTTTGACTTTCTAACTTCCCAGTTTATTGAAGTCTCACCAGTGTTCGAAAGTGTATATTGCTTGCTTGATGGACTGAACGGCCCTCCGCGAATTCCGCTTGAATTAAAATCTTCAATAGGTGAAACCAAAAGATAACCAGGAACAGGATTAACAACTAATCTCACAACTCTTGATGTACTCCCACTATCATTTGTTGTATTTATAAACCTCAATGTATCAATGTATGTCCCTGATGGTAAACTATTTGCGTTGCTATTAATTGAAACTATAACTATCGCACTATCACCTGGAGAAAGTATTCCCCGGGCCGGGAAAATACTTATCCAGTTCTTTGACTTTCTGACTTCCCAACTTACTGAAGTCTCGCCACTGCTTGAAAGTATATATATTTTGCTTGATGGACTGAATGGCCCTCCACGAATTCCACTTGAATTAAAATCTTCAACAGGTGAAACCAAAAGATAACCAGGAACAGGATTAACGCTCAGCCTGACCACTACTGTTATAGTATCATTATTTGTAATGTCAATGAACTTCAACGTGTCAGTGTATGTTCCCGGTGATAAACTATTTGCACTGCTGTCAATTGAAACTATAACCGAGTCACTTCCCCCTGCTGAAAGCGTTCCACCTGTCTTTGAAATGTTTACCCAGTCCTTTGTTTTTGTAACAGACCAGTCTACAGAGGTATTCCCAGGATTTAAAAGCATATATTTCTTGCTTGATGGAGAAAATGGTCCCCCACGAATTCCGCTTGAATTAAAATCTTCAATAGGTGAAACTAAAAGACTTCCCGATATAGCTCCTCCCTCAAATTTTAAAATAAAAGCATCCTGAGCACCTGCGTTTGTTCCTTGATAATATGCACCTCCACCAGGGTCCTGTGTTGGAAAATTGGTTGAAGCAGTCTCTCCAGTTACAAATATATTCCCAGAAACATCTGTGGTAATGGAAAAACCATAATCATTATCGCTTCCTCCATAATATGTTGCCCACTGTCTTACACCAGAATTTGTAAACCTTAGAATAAAGACATCATAACCTCCTGCCTTTGTTCCTCGATAATATGCACCTCCACCAGGATCTTGTGTTGGAAAATCGATTGACCAAGTATATCCAGTTACAAATACATTACCAGAAAAATCTGGAATAATGGAAAAGCCCCAATCAACATCGCTTCCCCCATAATATGTTGCCCATTGCCTTACTCCTGAATTTGTAAACTTCAGAATAAAGACATCAACATTTCCTGCATATCTTCCCTGATAATGTACACCTCCCCCAGGATCTTGTGTTGGAAAATCGGTTGACGAAGTTCGTCCAGTTACAAATACATTCCCAGAAACATCTGTGGTAATAGAAAGTCCATAATCATTTCCACTTCCTCCATAATATGTTGCCCACTGTCTTACACCAGAATTTGTAAACCTTAGAATAAAGACATCAGAACCTCCTACCTTTGTTCCCTGATAATATGCGTCTCCACCGGGATCTTGCGTTGGAAAATTGGTTGACCAAGTATATCCAATTACAAATACATTACCAAAAAAATCTGTGGTAATGGAAAAGCCTTTATCATCGCTATTTCCTCCATAATAAGTTCCCCACTGCCTTATACCTAAATTTGTAAATCTCAGAATAAACACATCCCACCCCCCCGCTCTTGTTCCTTGATAATATGCACCTCCACCAGGATCCTGCGTCGGAAAGTTGGATGACCAAGTATATCCAGTTACAAATACATTACCAGAGACATCTGTAGTAATGGAAAGCCCATAATCATAGTCATTTCCTCCATAATATGTTGTCCACTGTCTTACACCAGAATTTGTAAACTTCAGAATGAAGACATCATAACCTCCTGCGTTTGTTCCTTGATAATATGCGTCTCCACCAGGGTCTTGTGTTGGAAAATTGGTTGACCAAGTATATCCAGTTACAAATACATTACCAGAACTATCCGTGGTAATAGAAAGACCATAATCCTCACTACCCCCTCCATAATAAGTAGCCCAAGGCCTTGCAAGTGGCGGATCTATCACAAGCTTACCTTTTGTTAAACCTTTAACATCATATGATATAAGCTTCTCACCTTCAACAACATAAAAAACATCCACCCTACCAACTTCATCATACGCAACTACCTCCCCATCCTCTATCTCCCCAACTGGAGTTTTTAACCTTAACCTCCTTCCATCTTCACTTAACTGGACATCTGCCCACTTAACCTCAAGCTTTATCCTCCCTACATCTGCCCCAGGTTTAACCTCAAACTCATGATGCAACTGCCCATCCTCCCCAATCCTCCATACCCAATCTACCCCCGGATAAACCTCCTTTATCCTCACTACCCTATAACTTGGAACAAACAAAACTCCATCTGGACAATGTCCAAGATAATAATTCGTATAACCCTCCATCGGCTCTGAATATTCAATCATTTCTTCTCTTACAACACCACCAACAAGATTTAAATCAACTCTTGCCCAAATCATTGTATCTTGCTCAATTTCCCTCTCCCACAACGGCACCTCATGAATTGCTCTTACTCTCTCGTGTAAGACCCTGTCACGAAATACCCCTCTCACATCTCTTATCACATAACTTACACCACTTCCCCTAACATACAAATCAATCCCACTATGCCTTGTGAAAAACAATACATCATCCACCCTCTTGCCATCAAAACTACCAACTTGCCCTATGTTCGGTTGAAATCCAAATGTGTTAACCCCACCCCTTAAATTTTGAATGACGCCTTGATAACTTTCTTGAGCTAATTTACCGGTTAATCCATGTGCATTTGAAATTGTTAAAACCAACAAGAAAAACAACACAAAAATTAAACATAACCTCATAAAGTTCTCTGCCTTGTTAGTTTTTTAATCCCTTGTTAACTTCTTATTTTTGAATTAATAAATTAACACTACCCTATCAATCGCTCCCTCTCCAAATTAAACTTACCAGATCTCAAAAACCTTAACTCGAACTTTCAAAGAACTTAGCTTACTGTTTAAAATTTAACTATAAAAATCGTATTTGTCAACAAATAATCTTCCCCCTCTCTATTTATAGAGAGGGGTCGGGGGTGAGTCACTTCACCAACACCATCTTCTTCACACTCACAAAATCACCAGCCTCAAGTCTATAAAAATACACCCCACTTGATAAACCACTCGCATCAAACCTAACATTATACCTCCCAGGCTCCTGAACCTCGTTTACAAGCGTAACAACCTCCTGACCAAGAACATTGTAAATAACAAGCTTTACACTCGCCCTCACCGGAATCTCATAACTTATCGTCGTCATAGAATTAAACGGATTCGGATAATTCTGATGTAACGCAAAACTCCTCGGAACCCCAGCCACTTCATCTCTCTCAACTTTGGTGAATGAACCAACAAATGCACCCGTCACAGGATGAACGAAAAGAACCAAACTATCCCTCACACCTTTACTATTGGAATAACCCCCATAAATACTGTGAAAATAAATCTGAGCTGTGTCCCTAGATTGAGAATAAAGATAATAAACATTAACATAAAAATGATCTTTCCTAAACTGAGCTCCACCATTTGCCTCACCAACCCCAGCAAGGACATTGCTATCCTTATAATAATTAAATTGCAAAGGCTTGTTCAATGGTATACCCGGTAAATCAAGAAAGAAAGTATCAATTCTAGCAGAATCAGCATACCACCAAATGCTAAATTTACCAACACTACTACTCCTATAACCATAATTCCAAAACATACATTTACCATCAACAAGTGTATCCTCAATCCCCAAAACATACACAAGCCTGGCATCACTTGCGTAACTTACTGCTAAACTATTAACATCATTAAATCTTTCCTTCGCTGTGACAGGTTTAAATACAATGCGAAACTTCTTCACTAACCTTCCATCCGATGGATTAAGATAAATAACCAAAATCCCCACCCCATTAGAAATCGTGTCTTGCCTTACATATGTCACCCTCCAATATGGATTTACCGTATCAGGCGCCAAATCATCATCTGGATAATTTCTCAAATCATATATAACTCCAGTAACTGTATTAGGTTCACTTCTGAACGCATAACCACCATTTGCTTCAGCACTATCAAGGACAACATCACTATCAATAAAACTTGACGGCAGATCAACAAGTGTATTTTCTGGTGTTGAACTAGTATCAATATAAGACCCAACAATAGCATTACTCCAAACATAAACATACTTATCTTTAGAGGGCGAATAAAAAACATAATTTGCAAAATATACCTTACCATCAAGAGAATCATACGGAATCTCAATGCCTTCAAAAGCACCAATGGCTCTTAACTTAACATCATTAGCATAACTTTGTGCAATCTGCCGAGCCTCGTTTAATTTACCTTTCACCGTAAAAGGAGTCCATTGCTGTGGATTATTAATCCCTTTAACATCGCTCATAACATATTCCTTAACATCAAAAAACCCCTGCCTGAAAGACCACAAAGGTAAAATAGAACTATAAGCACCAGGTAAGATAGAATTATAAGCATCAACTAAACCATAGCCTGAAGTAGTATCAAAACCAGGATCAAGAATGTCTCTAGCTCTATCTTTTAGTTTTTTCATTACTTCATCAGGATCCCATTTACCATTATTATTAAAATCATAAGAACCAACTGGAGTATTTAAAAGTAAAGCAACAACACCAGTAACATGAGGAGTAGAATGAGATGTTCCTAAGGTTAAAGCATATGAAGAACCTTTCCAAAGATTACTATTTTTATAATTAGTTGTATAAATATCTAATCCAGGAGCAACTAAATCAAGTTCTTGACCTCTACCTGAAAAATAAGCAACATTATTATCTTTATCAGTAGCACCAACAGCAATTACTTCAGGATAACCAGCTGGATAAATAATTTTATTAGGTTCATTACCACTTCCAGCAACCATAACTATTCCAGCTTGATAAGCCCATTTAATAACTAAGTGAGCTGTCTCCGAATAACCTGACCAACCTAAACTCATATTAATAACATCCATTTTATTATTAATTGCCCATTCAAGACCATCAATAATATTTCCTCCTGAGCCATAACCATTATCATCAAGAACTTTAACAGAATAAAGCTCAACTTCAGGAGCAACACCAACAACACCAATATTATTATCTAAAGCAGCAATAACTCCAGCAACTTCAGTTCCATGACCATTATAGTCTTCCCAATCTGGAAAATAAACAGGATCTCCGTTCACTAATCTTGGTTTAACACCTCCTTTAACTCTTAAATCAGGATGATTTTTATCAATTCCAGTATCAAAAACAGCAACTTTTATTTTTTGTCCTTTATTGCCTGTTTTCCAAACTTGAGGAGCTTTAATTCTAAGAATATTCCAAGGTATTACTTGTGAAGGAAAGATATTGGCTCTGGATGTTGAATTAATTTTGTAAGTATCATCAAAATCAAGAGCTTTAACAATTTGGTCATCTTCAATCAATAAAATAGCTGGATGATTTGCTAAAGCTTCAACTTTTTGTTTATTAGGGAAAAGAACAACTTGAGCATTAATTAATTTAAGGTCACCTAATTTAATACCTCCATATTGAGAAATTATTTTATCTTTTTGAGTTTGATCAGTAAAATCTTTTTTAAAGAGAACTATTTTACGAAGATAATTAGAGTTTGATTGTTGAAATTCTTGAGAAAAGGACATCGGGAAAGAGAAAAACGGAGAGAGAAAGAGAAGCAAAATAAATAAAATAAAAATTTTTTGCCTCATGCCAACCTCCCAAGTTAATTATTATTGCTTCAATCCCTCACAGGACCATTAAGCTTCATTGCCCAATGGAACGTGTATATGCCCTTTGCCAAGATACATTCCCATTTGCGTCAAGCTTGATAATGTATGCCTCTGTGTGCATCTCTGGAGTAATTGCCTTGCCAAGAAATCCAGCAATTATATACCCACCATCAGATGCCTCCATAACAAAATTACCCCCATCTTCATACTCACCACCAAATCTTTTCTCCCAAACCTTTTCACCATTCCCATCCAACTTTAAAACGTAAATATCACTTACCCATGTATCCCGTGTATCTACTGTTCCAACGACAATGTAACCACCATCGCTTGTCTGTCTAATGTAATGACCTACTTCGTGCTCCACCCCACCATACACCTTAACCCACTCTACTACTAAGTTATCCTGAATTTTTAACTTGACTACATAAAGTTGATAGTTTGTTGTTCCATCTTCATTATATTCAACTACATATCCCGTAAGAATATAACCGCCATCAGATGTCTTCTGAATACAGTATGCCTCATCCTCTGGAGTTCCAATTCCACCCCACACTTTATCCCAAACTCTTTCACCATTTTGATCGAGCGCTAAAATATACAAATCCCTCCTCAGGCGGAACAAACCCCCTAATGAAATCGCAGCACCTACAACAATATAACCCCCATCACCTGTTTCCTCAATCCAATTTCCTTCAACTGCATCACCATGAGATGAATAATATGAACGTTCCCATTGCTTCACACCATTAGAGCTAAATTTCGCCACATAAATCTTCTTCTTATTATTCTCATCCGTAGTATATCCAACGGCTACAAACCCACCATCTAAAGTTGCCTTAACATTTTTTATCTCGCTATGAACAAAACCACTACTCTCTATCTCCCACTCCTTTTGACCATCCGCCTTAATTTTTAAAATGTAAGAATTCATATTAAAACTGCTCCAAAGTTTACTGTACCCAGCAAGGATATATCCACCATCAGCTGCTCTGTCCATAGTATATGCGACCTCGTCTTTTTGAGCTTCCCCATATGTGTTTTGACTCAAAATGTTACCCTGCTTATCAATCTTTACAACCCAAATATTATACCCCTTCTCCCAAGTGCGACCCGCAAATATATAACCATCCCCAGTTTCTAAAACACTGTATGCCACATCAAAAGGACCACGACTGACATCATCCTTATCCCCATTAACCTCACCTGGAAAATTACAACCAGCGATGAAATTGAAAATAAGAATTGTAAAAATTATTACTCTCATAAAATCCCACCTCTTTGCGACATCCTTATTTGTTTTGCCCTTTTAAAACCACCCGCCCTAAAATCCAAAATTTAAACCACCATACTATCTCCCAACCTCAAATATCAACATTTATAATGTACGGGCGTATCACTATACGACCCTATTTGTCTAAATATCCCATTTTAATATAAAAATCAAACCTTAATCTGTCAAGAAGTATCGCCCCCTTCAACCACCCAAATTAAATAGTCTAACAAACCCACTTACATCACCAAAACCATTCTTAACATCCTCATTCCATTGCAAAGAAGTAAAAAAATAAACTCGCTAAGCTTGACGGCTCAGCTAAACTTTTAACACTCAACCCTTACCTTGTCCTTAAGTTCTAAAAAACAAAAAGCCCCGGCTCACCACCGGGGCTACTGATTTAATTCTCACCTATCCCAAATATCATCGGTTGTAACTTGAACAAACTCCTTTATCTATCGCATCACAACTTTATTTTATCCGAGTTATCGCCTTCTTCGCCAGCCTAATGGCCATGTCCTTATCTTTTATTGAGATCATCAACAATCCTCCCTTGACCCGGCAGACGAAAAAGTCATAGTCTGGTGACCAAATGGCTCCATCACCAACGCCGGTAATAACCTCCTTTTTCGACGTGGAAGACCAATAATCCCAACGAGATTGGACATCGCTCTTTGAATAACCAACAGTAACGATGGGAAGTGCCATGACCTGCCCAAAGACTTTCTCCCTTATATAGTAGATGCAATTTCCGTACCCTGGTTGCACACCCACGCTATCGATCTTCTGACCGATAATCCCTTCCACTTCTTCCTTGGTCAAAAGGTCACACGCCTTGACCTTGCTCGCCGGCGACTGGGGCTGGGATGTTTTCGGCGACGTTCCAAGGGAGTTATCAGGAGTCGCGCCGTAAGCAACCAAGAACAAGGAGAGTCCAAGGACCATGAGCCAACCGATGATCTTGGAAGCACTTCTTCTCCCGTGCGTAGTCGAGTTCATATTATTACCTCCTTCAACATAAGTTTTTACTGTTTCAACCACTCACAGGTTCGACTCTCACCCACCATAAAATAAATCTTAAACGTGCTAAGAATTCGCACACCGCAATGTAACAAATTTCTCACCAAAAGTCAAACCCCGGTTCACCGCTTGGGCTATTGATTTAATTTTCATTTATCCCAATCCTCACAAATTCAATTCACAAATTGCCCTAATTCACCCCCTCACAGGTTCAATTCAAACTGCGGGCTACGCGTACGGCAAGTGGGTGAGTTTTCTTAGTTTCAATCCCTCATAGGTTCGATTCAAACCTTCCCTAGTTTTATATATCCATCCATTGCCATTTTTTGTTTCAATCCCTCACAAATTCAATCCAAACCCACCATAAAATAAAACTTAAACATATCAAAATTCACACACTATAATATAATAAATCCCATACCAACAGTCAAGTAGGGACATTTCATGAAATGCCCATTTTCCCTTCCATCATAAGTTGATGGACATTTGAACCACAAAAAGCAAGAAAACAATCCTCACCCCTCATGATTTAACGAAAAGTCTTAACAATCTGAGAGTATCCGACTTAAAAAATATTTTCATACTCAACTCACACAAACACAAAAGCAAAAGCCTCAGCTCATCACCGGGGCTCCATCCTTCACGAGATCCACTAAAAAGGGAGAAAAGCCATGCAAGGGATTTACACAAACATACCAAACTTCACCCCAAAAGTCAAATCCCCATGTAAAAACATTTCATTAAATGCCCCTCTCAACCTTACCCCGTAGGGGCAATTCACGAATTGCCCACATCATACGGCCGTATCGCCATACGCCCACACTACTTCACCAACACCATCTTCTTAACATCAACATATTTACCGTTCAAACTAACCCTGTAAAAGTAAACACCACTTAAAAAACCAACTACATTCCAATCATCAATCTTATTTTGCTAACACCATCTTAATTGTTTGAACAAATGGCTTCCCTTCGCTTGATGTAACATAAATTCTTGCAAAGTAAACTCCACTTGGCAAATTTGATGCATCAAACGATACAGTATATGAGCCAGCAGGTTTTGCCTCGTCCACAAGAACTTCAACCTCCCGACCAAGAACATCAAAAATAGAAAGTCTAACAAAACCGCTGACCGGCATTTGATATCTAATTTCCGTTGTTGGATTGAAAGGATTCGGGTAGTTCTGTAATGCGTATTCAGTGGGTATCTCTTGCACGCTGATTTCACTTTTCGAAAGATCGCCAGCAGTAATTTTCCCTGAACCGCCGACAGTGACATAAAGAATATTGGATGTTACGCTGATATTTGTAGCATCGGTCACAACACATTTGAGCTCAAAGTCAAGCCAAGCTGGATTACTCGTGCTCACAGTTGGGCTGTTCGTTCCAATTGGATACCATGTGTTCACAGGAGGTCTCATCGGCGATATAGGAGATGACGGCGTTGCTGTGGCATATGAATCACCATCTCCAATATCTAACTTCCACCATTGATAAGAATAAGGAGGAACACCACCAGAGGCCGTCGCCGTATAAGTTCCCAGTTGATTGCCATTAAGATATGTTGGACCAGATATGGAAACAACTAAAGCTGGTATCGTGATCCCATGCTTGGAAAACGCTTGATAAATCTGAGAAGTGTGAGAGCTGTTGTAGTACTCTTTGTCCACCACAAAGACATTGTATTCAAAATCGCTAAATGTACGAGCATGTGGCGAAACTTGCAGCGCCCTGAAAACAAGGTTGTCTGCGATACTTGGCTCTACTACTGATTGGCGAAGGTCCCAGCAAGCACCACCAATCACCTGACCGTTCCAATGAGCGCTACTGTCTGGGTTCCATTTGTAATCATTATTAAGATTTCTATCAACGCCAACGTCTTCACCCACACGAGGATCATTATTTACCGTGAAAGCAAAGTAATCGGCCAAGCCTTCGTCCATAGCTTTCGCTTGGGTAGGGGGACCTGGGCTCGGCGGTCCAGGTTCAGGCGGTCCAGGCGGTGGCACCTCAGTATAGCTACCAGAACCAATCCAGCCACCATAAATATGATAAATAACATTATGTGTGTACTCGTGATAGACAGCGTCACTTGAACGCGCCCATTGCCGTCCGGGTTGGCTTCCAAAGTAGATATTTGTGCCATCAGCAGCACCATTTATACCCTCTCCACAATTGATGTATGCACCCATCTGATAATACACGCCGGTGTAATTAAACGTATTCTTGAAATAATCATGCATCACCGAAGCATGCCATCTTACATTTGTTCCATCTGTTGCGCCCCAATATAGGTTTACAATCCCTGGCGAGCACCATACTTCTTGTGTGATAGGTTTACCACTAACGTAATCCCGCACTTGAACCCATTCATTCTGTAAAACAAACTGAATATAGTAATCCCATGTTTCTGGCAGATACCCCGCATCATAATTCCCATTGGCATCACTATCTCCTTCCCAGACTAACCAATCACCCCACCATACTTTTGCCCACACCTTTATGTGCGTGGTCTTAAATCCTGTATCTACAGGAGAATCCCACGCATGAACAGACCAATAACCCCCTGTTACTTGACCCCTGAGATAGTCTCCTTCCTTAATATTGCTCTCGGCCTCTATTATCTCACCAGTTTGAGCATCAACAAAATAAATAATTTCTTGCAATGGATAAGCACGAAATAAAGTAATTTTCCATGTCAAATAAAAAATCGTCGTGTCTTTTCCCTGTTTGGGATAAATTATAAGCTCACATCCTTTCTCTATTGCAGTTGAATCAAATCCAAATGCTCGTTTGGCTATCTCCTCAGCTTTAGATTTTGTTATTTGTGGAGTTGTTAAAACAGATATATTTTGATATGCATCTGCGCCGAGCGCAACTATATCACCCCTCTGGTTAACTGTGTAGCCAATCTCAGTCCCATAAACAGGCACACCATTTATAGATTGCTCATAAGAAATAAACCACATTCTGCCATCCGTCTCTGCCTTCCTTAATTTCGTTTGGTCTGGATTAATCTTTAGAATACCGGCGTAATCTGAGAAGAACTTCTTCGACAGGTTCTCTATGCTCATTAGGTTAAGATTTAGCCAACTGAAACCATATCTGCTGATGTTTGGCAATTGACCATAAACACGGTGTGCAGAACCTGTCCATGGGTTCATTTGTAAAAGCAACTTATTACCACTCTTGTCCTGAATCGGTATAAGTTGCTGTGAGAATACTACCGATGTAATTAAAGCAAGCAATATAGCAAGTATTCTGCGCTTCATTGCTTTTCACCTCATTTAAAATTTTTTTAGCATAAAAAGATGTAAAGGCATCACCTCTTTCGCCAACTTGTAGGTAGAATATATGTATTTTCAAATGGTGTAATATCTCTAATATTACTTCCATCTGAATTCAAAATTAAAATACGATTTACAGTTCTCCCCCATTTGTCAACATCACCTTTTGACCCACATAGAAGGATGTAAGAATCATCAGGTGACCAGCTAACAACCCAGTAATAATCTGTACCTTTAGTAATGTTTTTAATCACACCGCTATCCAAATCTTCTACAAATATGCCTTTCTGGTGATCTGAAACAGGATAAAAAGTCACCACATATGCTACCTTATCCCCCTTTGATGAATATGCTATGCTCCCGTATGCCAAACTATCACTTTCCCAAGATCTTAAAATATTACCATCTGGAGTATACATAAAAATCTTTGAATGAACTGATATTAATATCGCCTGATTTTTCCCTCCCCAATCCCATACCCTCTCAAAAGAATTAATTGTTGAAGTAATTCTCCGCTCATTAGATCCATCAATATTTATTATGAAAACATCCCAATTACCAAATACTTCTGGAACCATCAACCTTAAATATGCGATCTGCTTCCCATCAGGCGACCAAACTGGCTCCCATGCCCCTCCATACATCAATCTCCCATAAGTAGAATCATCTACAACAACATATTGCTGAGTCAATTGATACCTATTCCTCCCATCCGCATCCATAATGAAAATTGCACCCCTATATTCTGGATATGTCCTTTTATCTCCCACTACTGAAACAACCGCTATTTTCTTCCCATCAGGGGACCACCTTGCATAGAGTATTGGAAAATTCGGATCATTCGTCAACTGCTGAACATTTGAACCATCCTCATTCATGCTGTAAAGTTGATATGAACCACTCTTATCGGAAATAAATAAAATTGGACCAGGCTCAACAGGAAACCCACCATCTGAAACTGGGTTATCTTTACATCCAACAAAAATTAGCAAACCAAGCAACATCATCTGTGAAACCTTAATGAAATTTTGAATGGACATAACTTTCACCTCTTATTTTGAAAAAGTTTTATCTCGAAATAGATCCATAAGTAAGCGGACGCTTGTCACCCCTATCTCTGCGTTCATAACCCACACCGTTATTTTTGTGGATTTCAAAATTCATCCAAAATCCCTCCCTGTATTTCCCAAGAACAGAAAGTACAGGCGTATTGATATACGCCCTCAATTAAAATTAAAAAAAAATTTCATTTTGTCAAGTCCCCATCCAACTTACCCACTTAAACCCTACTTCACCAAAGCTATTTTTAACGCTCACAAAACCACCTGCCTCAATATTTTATACCCCAAATTGCTCATACACTTTCTGTGCATCCCAATATGTGTAATTACTCTTCTATGTCAGGTCCAGAACCAATTTGAATACCAAAAACTTACGGCTTGCATGTTCATCAACATGCGCATATGCAGGGACACTTATATCACCAAGCAAATGGCACATCCTGCCAAGAATTTCCCAAACAAACTTATCTCGATAGGCTTTGGTAAGAATAACTTCACAAGGAAGTATATCTGGACGTATATCAGCATTAATCCACCTACCAGTTACATCATAATATCCAACTACCCAAGCCCTTCCAGTTTTATACAGTTCTACTAATGAATTGTATTCAAAACCAATAGCGATAGAAAAAGTAAAAGTAACTATTGAACCATCTGGCCTGCGAAAATCATATTGGTATATATTGCTAGTACCAGGGGCATATTTTAATATCCAACTTCTATTGGGATATGCATATGCTATAATTTTTTTATATGCATTCATATAAGGACCAATGGTTTTTCGATGCTGATTCTGTATTAATACCCTCAACCAATTTTCACTAGCATCCCCACGATCAGCATCCCAAAAATGATCTACTGTTGGAAGTGGAATTGCTCCTGTAGGGAGCCATATTGAATATGGATTTACTACATTTTCTTCATCCTCTCTCCATGCCCCTGTTGTAATAAAACCTCTTTGCCATGGCCTATCACCACGATACCATGGATCCATTGTACCTAAGTGCTCTCTTATCTCAGGGATATCTGCCCTTAAGGTCATCCTTAACAAATTATACCCCTGAATTACAAGATATTGATGAACTACGTTTTAACCCTCCGTTATTTTTTAAATTGAATTTTAAAATTCCATCCAATTCTCACAGAAATACCTAGTAATGTTTTAAGGTCCTCTTTTGTAAGTTTTGGCGAATGCGTAAGCCAAAACGACAGCGAACCCATAAAACCTGAATATGGATTTGTAAAATCCCAACCCCATTGCACATCAAAACCAATATTACCTAACTCCCAACTTCCATTTTTATAAGAAAGAATTGGAGCTGGGAATAAACCAACTGATAAATAAGCAGGGGGCGAACCTTCCCCAAAAAAGTACTTCCTTACCCCTATAGATAAAAGTGGATATTCAAAAAATACTATGCCTGATCTCCAAGCTTTCAACCCAATCGAAACTGAAGGAGGTATAGGCAAGAAAGGAAGAAAAGCATAACCAATCATCATAGCTGTAACTCTTATACCCACGCTTAAATTCAAGTTGTATTTTAAAGAATCGTCACTTTCAATGCCTTTTTTCCCCGAAAGTTTCATGAAAACCCCTTTATATCTTTCAAAACCTCCATCCGTAGCATTTAAACCTCCATTGCCCAGAGTAATATACCGAGTTTGAGCCACTGCAAATTGAAATATCAAAAACATTAGGATAATAACCCTCATTTTTATCCCTTCTTTTTAAAGTTTATTTTAAAAATTCCATCCCAATCCATACTGAACATATGGAGTGCCATAACCACTTTGGTAAATAATGCCTAACCTCAAATATAACAAAAAGTCTACCTTCGTCCCTATATCAAGTCCACCAACCAATCCAACCCCAAATCTAGGACTAGGCGAGAAAAAACTTAACGATGTAAACCTGTGATAAGGTAATAAATCATAACCTGCTACAATTTTAGCTTCTACATCAAAGAATATAAAATTAGATGGATTAACATACCTCTTCGTTGAAGCTCCAAAAGCAAAAGCCATCGGAAGTGGAAAAGTTGGACTCTCCATCTCCACAAACCAACTCTTCGACAATCTATACCTAAAACCTAAATTAATTAGATAAGGATCTCCTACACCCACATAAACCCTATTCCTCTTAAATGCAATACGATTTGTGCTATCTTTACCCCTTGTATACCTCGTGGTGTCAATAAAACCCCCTGATAAAAAATCACCGTTGCCTTCTAAACTAATGTATCTTGAATCAAAAATATTATCGTCAAACCGAACTCCCAAAAACTTATATGCCTCTTTATCCCCACATTGACCATAAGCAAAATTTATCGGCAAAAATAAAAAACTTAATATAAAAATACCAAAAACCACGGGCTTACAAAAAAATAATTTTTCATATACCTATTTTTAATATAACTCTTTTTTTTAAAATTCAAACTTATCACACTCTCCATCCTCTCTAACACTGCACATGATCAGCTATTTGATTAACAGCATCCCTTTAGCACCAGTAAACTTATTTCCAACCATAATCCTATAAATATAAATTCCACTTGACATATTACTTGCATCCCATCTTACCGTGTGATAACCTGCTCTTACTTCCCCATCTACAAGCCTTGCAACCTCACGACCAAGTATATCATATACAATAAGCTTTACATATCCATCCTCCGGCAACGCAAACTTTATCTCTGTCACTGGGTTAAACGGATTCGGATAATTTTGACTAAGACCATATCCCTTGGGGACCTCCTCCACTTTCTCTTTGAACATCTCCCTACTATCCTCAACTTCCCTCTTCCCTCAGCAAATCTGGCTTCTTACCCTCTCCGATATTTACTGGATATAAAACATCTCCATTGCGTGAAAGCGTACCACCTACAATCCTCAATCACTTTGTCGCCCTTATCTCCTTACTCTAACAAGGCTTGCACCACGATTTCTTAACTCTATCCTCCCATCCAGTATCTCTTTACACACTTTACCAATCCTCGTATCAGGATATCTTTCACTAAACTCCCTCACCAAATCCCACCTCTCACGATAAATATTGGGAAAGCTCTTATTTTCCTTGGTTACGAATTTACCTAAACAAATTGAACGTAACACACACCAAGCTGTGTATGAGTTTGGATATTTTATTGCAATATCAATAAGATTTTCATCATACGATTTATTGCTACCACCTGCAAGACTATAAGCTATCGCCAATTTTTTCATAACGACAGGAGCATAAATACTTTCCGGAAATCTCTTTAAAAAACTTTCCAATCCTTTGATAAAATCTTCCTTGCTCATATTTTTCTTATCGACAAGTTCCCCTCTCCTCGATAACCCTTTGCTACCTTCCCTCCTTATATCAAAATTACCTAAAAGGTATTTAAAGTAGAAATCGTATGCCTCTTTCTCTTTCCCCTCAGGTGGGATGATTTTAAAATGAACAGCATTTGAAGTAAGAATTATCCTCTCGCGGCGTCCATTCTTTACAATATAACTATCAAACCTCGCCACCAATGTATAATCTCCAACTGGAAGCTCAGAAAAAGGATAATCAAACATCGAATTTAACTCACCATTAGTAAAACATACTATTGTTTCACCTGGGCTAACCCTCTCTAATATACTTCGCAAGTCAGTTAAAAAAACCAAAGGTAATTTTACTGTATCCCCCTCTGAATTTGATAAAATAAAAGTCATAACACCCTCATAAGCTGTCCCAAGGGTAAAATTTTCAACTTCGACCTCCTCATTACCCCTATTCTCAAGATAAGTAGTTATTATAATCTCCTCCCCCTCAAAGAAAACATCT
>NZ_CZVS01000036.1:0-21772 GCF_001535985.1 Candidatus Kryptonium thompsonii
ATCGTTGTTGACTTTATGATTTTTTCCACCTTTGGACCTCTAATCTGTTTATTTTTATTCAATTCTTTTTCTTAATCTTGCTGTTGGAATTCCAAGTTGATCTCTATATTTGGCTACAGTTCGCCTTGCAATGTTAAAACCTTGCTTGCGTAAAATTTCAGCGATCTGGTCATCGCTCAGCGGTTTGCGAGGATCTTCTTGAGCTATTATTTCTTTTAACCTTTCTTTTACCTCCTTGCTTGAAATCTCGCTTCCGTCCACTGTGTTGATTTTCTCGCTGAAGAGTTCCCTTAATTTGTAAATACCAAAATCAGTTTGAACATATTTTTGGTTTACTGCTCTGCTAATGGTTGATATGTCAACCCCAGTTTTTTCAGCAACATCCTTGTAGATCATCGGCTTCAGACCTTCTCCAGTTTCAAAAAACTCCTTTTGTAATTCAACGATAGCCCGCATAATTCGTAAAAGTGTTTCCCTGCGTTGATAAATTGAAGCAATAAACCATTTGGCTCTTGAAAATTGTTTCTTTATTTCCTCTTTTAACTCTGGGTTAAGTTTTCTCTGCTTTTTTAAAAGGTTGTAATAAGCTCTATTTAGTCGAATCATTGGAACATTTTTCTCGTTTAAGGTAATCACAAATTCATCCCCAATTCGTTCAACTATAAAATCTGGTATGATGTACTCTTGAATTATGTTTTTTCCTTCCCCTGGTTTAGGGTTCAATCTTTGGATTATTTGGATGACATCTTTCAACCTCTGTTCACTTAGACCGAATTTTTTCATCAATTCATTGTATCTCTTGTTCATAAAATCGTCGTATGCCTCATTTAAAATTCGCATGGCGAGTTTTTTCTTATCCTCTGGAAAATCTCCAACTTCCAGTTGAACGAGCAGACATTCTTTCAAATCTCTCGCTCCAATTCCAGGTGGATCAAGTCGTTGGATTTTTTTCAAAACATTTTCAACCTCTTCGGCAGTAACATCCATCTTTTCCCCAAGCTGTAAGTCCTCGACTATCTCTTCAACTTTTCTTGTAAGGTAGCCATCATCATCTATATTTCCAAGTATTTCCTCGGCTATTCTTATTTCTTTATCGTTTTCCGCGACCGTCACAAATTGTTGCAAAAGCCTTTCATGAAGCGGTTCGATGGCGGGTGGCTGCCATGGGAGTTCATCTTCAATATCTTCGCCAATTACGTCTTTTTGTTTCGGTATGAAAGTATCATCATCTTCATGGGTTTTGAGAAAATCGTCGAGCGTATATTCTTCCTCGGGTTTTGGAAGCTTGTCCTGAGTTATCTCTTCATATTCTTCGTTGAGTTCTTGTCTAACGGTTTGGGATAGGTCTTCATTTTCCCCAAGCTCAAGTTCAAGCATTTCATCAATTGAAGTTTCAAGCCCCTCCTCAAGGAATGGATTTTGCTCAAGTTCTTCCTTAATTTTTTGCTCAAGTTGAACTACGGGAACTTGAAGAAGTTTTAGGTACTGTATTTGTTGGGGTGTTAATTTTTGTTCAAGGGTTTGATGTTGTCCATATTTTAGCACTTTGCTTCACCTCCGGTTATTCAATGATTTGAATTCTTTAAGCATTTTATTATACCATTCCTGGCCAAAATATCTTATCAACGCCGGTTTTAAAAATTCGTAAAGCTTTATATTTTCTTTCTTTCCCTTCTTCACCGCTGGCTCGCATTCATTTATCTTAACATATTTTAAAATTTCACCACCAATGGATGCCCCGTTTAATCCATAATTCCTCAATGGGAAAAGATGACAAGAAGCTGGTTTTCTGAAGGAGATTTCACCTTTTAAAAAGGCTTTTTCAAAGGAGCATTTCGCCGTTCCATTTTCCCAATAGACGAAAACACATTCCTTTTTATCTATGCAGGTTGTTGCGTAACCTATATCGCTTTTCTCATAAAACCCATTTTTTTCTATGTAAGCGATATTTCTTTCGGGAAGATATTTTTTTACGATGGGAAGGGCATCTTGAATAATTTCGATCTCCTCCTCAAGCAGTGGAGCCCCAAAGTCACCATACATAAAACAACATGCGCCTTTACACTTATCAAGGTCGCAGGCAAAATATGATGTTGCAATTTCCGGGTCAACATAAATCCCATCTATAAATATCGATTTCAAGCGCATGGCATAAAGTTTTATCAATTTTCGTGCCAAAATTAAATTAATAAAAAAACTCAAATTACGGAAATTCCACCTCTGCCCACCATTTTAAATCAATGTCATCAAAAAGATTATCCCTTTCAGCACATTCAACTACAAAATTCCAATCCTCAAGGCTCAAATCACCAGTGTTCGCATATTTCTCAATTATTTCAGCTATTCTGTTGAAGTTCTCGTTGTGAAAAGCAACCCTTAATTCGGCATAGTCACGGGCTGAGATAGTTGATATTAAAAACTGCCAATCGGACGCTTGGAGAAGTAAAAGTTCACGAGCTAGCTGTTTAAGCATAAAAATCAATCTTTCGTCTTTTGAGTTATAAAATTTTTGCGCAAGCTCCTTCATTTTAAATTCATTTGAGTAAATATGTCTCCAAGTCCATTCTGTGTCTTTGTTGAGCCAGATGTAATGATATCCGCCCTCACCCCATGAGCCCTCCGGAAGGGAAACAACGGTTGAAGGATTAAGCTTTTCAATTGCTTCTGATGCGGTTGCAGGTTTTACAAATTCAGAATTGTTTAGTTTTTCAAAAACTTTCTTTAAAAATCTGGGCCCCTCGAACCACCAATGCCCGAAAAGCTCGGTATCATACGGAGCCGTCAAAACTCCAATTTTGTTGGTTTTCTCAAAGTGTTCTTTTAAGGTTGTAGTTATTAAATCAACAAAATGAGATGAATTTTCTTCGAGCCGTGCTTCAACTTTGTCAAGTTCATATTCAAGTTTATCTGCAAGGTCAGCTTTTGAACTTGTCACACGCCAATATCTTAAACCACTTGGGAATTTTTTCTTGTGGAAATCGAGATACCATCCATCTCCGGGATATCCCCACTCACCACTCCAAACTTGTAATCCAGTTTTCGGGTCTCGTGTTAAAACAGCCACTGGCTTTTTCTCTGGTTTTCCTGAGCTAACAAGATAAATTTCATAAGGTGATTTTTCCTCCTCTGGTCTATATTTAACTTGGGATTCAAATTGTTCCCAAAGCTTTCTCAAGCCTTCAAATCTTTCCAAATAAACCCCGATCGTTTTTCCACCTCTGAGTGTAGCAGTGTCAATGATGAAGAATTCAATCCCGTTTTCAGACAAAAATTCTTCAACTCCTTTTCTCTCGTACTCAAGGATCGGGAAGTTATTTTCTGGTTTAACAGGCATTTTCCACCTGTAGCCAGGTCTATATGCGCATTCTGGAAGCCATATTCCTCTTGGTTTTCTTCCAAAGTGTTTCTCGTAAACTTTGACGCCAAGTTTTACTTGTGCTTGAACGCTTGTGTCAAGTGCAAGAAGTGGTAGATAACCATGGGTTGCTGCACATGTTATTATTTCAAGATGGCCTGAATCTTGAAGTGCTCTAAATGCTGAGATCAAGTCTTGGTTATACCTATCTGTGAAGCTTTCCTTGATGTTTTGATAATACTCCCTCCAAAATTTTGCAACGCTTGCAAGATTTTTTCTTCCAGTTTTTATGAATTCAATTTCATCTTGCTCAGCATACTTTATTTTCATATCAAGGTATTGTAAAAGTTCGTCAACGAAATTTTTACTTGTGAGTTGTTCCGCAAGCACTGGTGAAATGTTGATCGTGACTTTAAAATTTATCCCATCATTTTTCAATTCATTGAAGATGTTAAGCAAAGGTATGTAGCATTCGCTTGCAGCTTCATTTAGCCAATCCATGCCATGTGGCCAACGCCCATGGCCTATGACATAAGGTAGGTGAGTGTGAAGGACAAGAACGAAATAACCATACATTGAGCTTTCAAAATTTGTTTTTAAGGTTTAAATCCAAGTGATTTTTGTTCAGTTTCACCAAGAATTTTTATCTCTCCAAATGTCGCTTCGTACTTTTTTATGTTTTCCTCAAGTGCTTTAAGTAAAAGTTTAGCATGTTGGGGAGTCATTATGATTCTGGCAAATACTTTGGCTTTGGGAACACCTGGCAGGATTCTGGTGAAGTCAATTACAAATTCAGCTGGTGAATGAGTTATAATAGCGAGGTTAGAATAAATTCCTTCGGCTTCTTTTTCGCCGAGTTCAATGTTAATTTGTTGAGTGATTGGTTGTTCGTGCATGTTTTTTATTTTTAATATAAGTTTTTAAAATTTGAACTTCAAAATTTAGAAATTCGGATATTTAACACTCTCAAGCACAAGCCCAGATGCTGGAGCGTGCATGATTTCAAAATCATTGCATTTTTCAAGCAAGATTTTTTTAAAGACATCGATATCAAACCTGCCCCTTGCAACATCAACCATTGCTCCTACAAGTCCCCTGACCATTCCGTAAAGAAATCTGTTGGCAGTGATCTCAAATATCAATTTATCATCTTCGATTTTCCATTCGGCGCTTCGGACTTCACAAATATAATCTTTCACGTTTGTTCCTTTCTTTGAGAAGATTTCAAAATCGTGTTTACCAATTATGAGCTCGGCGCATTTTTTAAGATTTTCAAAATCGAGCTCGTATTTGACGAACCAAAAGTAATTTCTACCGATGGCAATTTTATTTTTAGTTATGAAATATCTGTATGTTTTTTCAACGGCGCTGTACCTTGCGTGGAAATTGGGATCAACTTCTTCAATTGCGTGGATTACAATATCGTCAGGAAGAATTGAATTTAGGGCTTTTTTTAAACTTTCGGTTGGAATTTTATTTTCGCATTTGAAGTTTGCAACTTGGCCTCTGGCGTGAACCCCTGCATCGGTTCTGCTTGCACCGATCAAGTTTACATCTTCATTTATTATTTCTTTTATCGCTTTTTTAATTTCGCCTTGAACGCTTCTTCCGTTTGGTTGAATCTGCCAGCCAACGAAGTTCGTGCCGTCATATTCGATCAAAAGCTTAATGTTTCTCATTGAGTAAATAATTTAATTTTGCAATTGCACTTTTTCCTGAATAAATTTAAGTGCAAGTTTTCAAAGTTTAAAATGAGTCTAAAATGGAATCTCAGGCGGTCGTTGAGAAGCGAAAAGCAGCATTAAGTTCAGTTATAGCAGCTATTTTTTTAACTGGAATTAAACTCGTTGTAGGGCTGATGACTGGTAGTTTGGGGATTTTATCTGAAGCTGCACATAGTGGGCTCGACCTTGTGGCTGCTGGGATGACATATTTTGCTGTTAAAATTGCTGATAAACCTGCGGATAGAGAACATACATATGGGCACGGAAAATTTGAAAATTTATCCGCTCTCTTTGAAACTCTCCTCTTGTTCATCACATGTGGATGGATCATATACGAAGCCCTTCAACGAATTTTCTTCCACGAGGTTCATATAGATGTTAACTTTTGGAGCTTTGCTGTTGTAATTACGGCAATTGTTGTTGATTACTCTCGCTCAAGAATTTTATTCAAAGCAGCGAGAAAGTATAACAGTCAAGCACTTGAGGCTGATGCTTTACACTTCAGCACAGATATTTTAAGCTCCGCAGTTGTGATAGTTGGTTTGATTGGCGCTTGGTTTGGATTTCATAAAGCGGACGCATTTGCAGCTCTTGTGGTATCTGGCATTGTCATATGGATAAGTTTAAGGCTTGGGAAGAAAACAATTGATATGTTGACGGATAAAATTCCTGATGTTAGGCTTGTCGAGGAGATAAAAAATAAAGTTATGGAAATTGAAGGGGTTGTCAATTGTAGAAATATAAGAGTAAGACAGTCGGGCTCAAAAGCGTTCGTTGATATGGTCGTCGATATAAAAAGAACGATACCATTTGAACACGCACACCAAATTATGAATTTGATTGAGGAGAGGATAAAAGAAATAATCCCAAATGTTGATATAGTGATTCATTCTGAACCCGTTGAAACAAGCGATGAGACGGTTTTGGATAAAATTAAGATGCTCCTAATTGAGTCAAAAGCGTCAGCGCATAATATTGAAGTTCAGAGAATAAGCGATAAATATTTGGTCGACCTTCATCTTGAGTGCAAATCAGCGCAAACGCTTGAGGAGGCGCATAAAATTGCAGACGAAATTGAGGCGAAGATAAAAGAAAAAATCCCAAATGTTGAAAAAATCTCAATCCATATCGATGAAGAAAATGACATGATAAAGGAGATAAGAATTGTAAATGACGAATGCGATGAGATAGTTCGAAGAATACACGAGATCGCAAACTCGCAAAAAGGTGTCGTTGAGTGTAAAGATATAACTGTGATGGAAATAGACGGGAAATATAAGGTAACAATAAACTGCTTCCTTGATAATTCACTTTCTCTTTCAGATGCACACGAAATTGCAACTACGATTGAGAATAAAGTTTATCTTGACATAAAAGAGGTATCAAAAGTGGTCGTTCATGTAGAGCCGGAAATGAAACTTAGGGACGAAAAAAGATGAAACTGTTTTCTTCAGGAGAAAAGTTGAAACCTTTCTGGGTTTTTAAATCGCCGGATGGTTTCAAAATATGGAAAATTTTCCCAACAAGATATGATAAAGTCTTATGTGAGTTAAGAAATTTGGAAGGGAAAAATGTCAAATTTGTTTGTCTATCGACCGAGAATGGTAAGAAAGTCTGGGAAGATTTAAACATCGATGAACCATGGTGGGTTCAAATATCTGATTCAGATGAAGATTTGTTTTTTCTTTGTGAATTTAGACGTCCCGATTTCCCAGTGCAGGGGAAAATTTACGCTGTTGATTCAAATAGTGGTAAGATCCTTTGGGAAAATGAAGAACATACTTTTCTTTTTGCCCTGGATGGAAAGGTTTACACTGCTAAAAATTTTATTGAAAAGAGAATTTTCTTCGAGCTTGATTCAAAAACTGGTGTGGTGATTCGAGAACATGGTGAAAATGTGGATTTTATAAACGAATTGAAAGAGTTTAAATCTGAAAGCATGAACTTTATTGAAACATCGCTACCTTTTGATGAGTATCATCCTGGTTACGATAAAATCGTTGAGGATATAAAACCATTCATTGAAGATGCCGATCCAAGATTTCCCCCTGAAGTTTTAACAAAGGGAAACTTTGCAATTGTAAATTATCACATCCTTAACAAGTCAAAACTTCCGCTTGAGATTGAAAAGTTTTCGAACATTTTAAAGATAATAAACATTGAACAAAAGAGTTTGATCTACGAAGACATTCTTTACCGAGACTTATCTTACTTTCTCCCAGATGTTTTCTTCTGCAAAGGCGATCTCCTTTTTTATGTTAAAAATCAAACGGAGTTAGTAACAATTAAATTGCCACAGGTTTATGAAAGTCATTACGGATAAATTAACAGTTTCAACGAAGGGATTTAACGATATAATTGATATCACTGAGCAAGTTCAATCTATTTTGAAAAAGCATCAGGTTAAAGAAGGTAATGTGACTATCTTCGTCTCTGGTTCAACTGCTGGAGTTACGACGATTGAATATGAACCTGGATTATTGAAGGATTTGCCCGAAGCATTTGATAGAATTGCACCTATGGATAAAAGATATCATCATGATTCACGATGGGGTGATGACAACGGTTATGCTCATGTGAGGGCGTCAATTCTTGGTGCATCTTTAACAGTTCCGTTTTCTAATGGAAGATTACTCGTCGGGACATGGCAACAAATTGTACTTGTTGATTTTGACAATCGTCCGAGGACGAGAAATATAGTTGTTCAAATAATTGGGGAATAATTTCATGAGCGAAAGCTTTACGGAGATTTCACAAATTGGGGAATTTGGGTTAATTGGGCGATTGAACGAAATAGTTCAACCGTATCGTGATTCGTTCATTGTTAAAGGGATTGGAGATGACGCTGCTGTTTACGTTCCTGCTGAGGGGAAAGTGCAAGTTGTCACAACGGATGCGTTAATCGAGGGGGTTCACTTTGATTTAACATTTGTTTCAATGCGAAATTTGGGGTGGAAGGCGATGGTTGTGAATTTAAGCGACCTTGCGGCGATGCTTGCAACGCCGAGATACGCCTTGATAACAGTTGCAATTCCGCGAAAAATTTCAGTGGAAATGATGGAAAATCTATACATCGGAATAAAATCGGCATGTAATGAGTTTAATTTTTCGCTTATCGGTGGGGATACAACAACCACATTTGGAAATATGGCTATCTCCGTCACGATGATCGGTGAGGCAAATAAAGATGAAATTCCATATCGCAGTGGAGCAAAGATCGGGGATTATATTTGTGTAACAGGAACGCTTGGTTTATCGTATGCAGGATTAAAGATACTTTTGCGTGAGAAGAAAAAATTTATGGAAGCTGAAGATAAGCAAAATTTTAAACCAAATTTTGAGCCGTTTTTAAAAGCGATTGAAAAACATTTGAGACCAATTCCAAGACTTGACATCGCTGGAAAACTTAAAGATTTGAAGGTTAAAGTTAATTCAATGATTGATATAAGCGATGGGCTTTCGTCGGATTTGAAACATATTTGCAGACAAAGTGGTGTTGGAGCGGAAATTTACGAGACAAGTTTGCCAGTCGATGATCTTGTTAAAAAAATTGCAAAGGAAGAGTTTAATGAAGATTATTTAATGTATGTCCTACACGGTGGCGAAGATTATGAACTTTTATTTACGGTCTCTGAGAGCGAACTTAAAAAACTAAACGAACTTTATAATGATGTTAAAGTTATCGGCAGGATACTCGACCGTGAGCAGGGAATTAAGTTGATAAAAGAAGATAAAAGCGAAATAGATATTGAATCTGGCGGTTGGGATCATTTTAAAATTAAATTTTGAATAGAATGAGAAGTCTGGTTTGGCTTATTTTGATTTTCTCCATTTCTTTTTCTCAGGGAAAACCTCAAAAGTATTGGATCGTTTTCAAGGATAAAGGTATTTATGAAAATGTTTCGCTTGCCAAAGGGAGCGCTTTTTACGAAAGACTTAAATTTTCAATCTCGGAAAGATCCTACGAGCGAAGGCTTAAAACAGTTAAGGATGAGAGGAAAGTTTTCGATTATTACGATCTTCCCGTTTACGAGGGCTACATTGAACAGGTGCGTTCGTTGGGTGTTAAAATTAATGTAGTATCAAAATGGTTAAATGCGGTAAGTGCATATCTTGACAGTGAGCAAGTAAATAAAGTTAAAAATCTTCCTTTCGTTCTTGAGGTCAAACCCGTTGCTAAATCGGCGAGAACAGTTGATATTTATGAAGATTTGGAAATCGAGAAACCACTTATTGACTACGATTATGGTCGTTCCGAGCTTCAGGTCAGATTTTCTGGTGTTAAGGAATTGCACAAGATGAACATCATTGGGAAAGATGTTATCGTTGGAATGATGGACACCGGTTTCAGGTTGACGCATGAAGCACTTGCGGAGGTTGAAGTTCTCGCTGAATATGATTTTATTTTCAACGACTCAACGACCGCGAATCAAGCGCAAGATGCGCCAAACCAAGATTTTCATGGTACATTGACGCTTTCTGTTCTCGGTGGCAAAAAAGATGGAAAACTCATTGGAATTGCTCCCGGGGCTAAGTTTGTTCTCGCAAAAACTGAGGATATAAGAAGTGAAACACCAGTTGAGGAGGATAATTGGGTGAGGGCAATTGAATGGATGGATTCGCTTGGGGTTGATGTTGTTTCAAGCTCACTTGGTTATATTGATTGGTATACTTATCAAGATATGGACGGGAATACCGCAAAAATAACGAAGGCTGCTGATATAGCGTTTCAAAAGGGAATTGTCGTTGTGAATTCAGCTGGGAATGAGCGGAACACATCTTGGAAATATGTAGTTGCGCCAGCTGATGGGAAATATGTTATAGCGGTTGGTGCTGTCGATTCGCTTGGGAGAATTGCAAGCTTCAGCTCAATGGGTCCAACCTATGATGGTAGGATAAAGCCAGATGTTTGCGCTCTTGGAGTTTCGGTTTTTGGGGCATCCCCAAGTTCAAAAGATACCTATGTTTATGCTTCGGGGACATCGCTTTCATGTCCAATTGTTGCGGGGATAGCTGCTTTAATTCTATCAACTCATCCTGAGTTAACTTCATTCGAAGTTAGAGATGCCATAAGAAATACAGCAAGTCGTGCTGGAAATCCAGATAACGATTATGGTTGGGGGATTGTGAATGGTCTTTCTGCGGCTCTTTACCATGGACCGATTATAAGCAATTTCCCGGAGATAACACAAAGCTTGAACGGATATGAGGTTTCTGTTTATGTGATGTCAAGAAGCGGGATCAAGGAAGTTTTTATCATGTCAAATAATCAAAAAATTCAAATGAGTTTAGTTTCTGAAAATAAATACAGCGCAACGCTCGAATCTTTACCTTCTGTCCTTTCAATTTTTGTCATTGATAACGATAACAGGACCAATATTTTGACAAAATATTTTGAGCCTGAACCGCCAAAGTCTGAACCACCAAAGAGTTTTTATCTATCTCAAAACTTTCCCAATCCATTCAACTCGAGGACAGTTTTCCTTCTTGATTTACCTGAGCCTTCGCATGTTAACATTTCAATTTATAACTTGCTTGGTCAGAAGGTTAAAACGCTTGTCGATAGATATTTTTCTCAATTTGTTAAAGATTTCAGGATAGTATGGGATGGCACCGATGATTATGGGAGGGAGCTTCCAAGCGGTGTCTATTTTTGCAAGCTTGAGACACCTAAGTATAGAACCGTTCGAAAAGTTGTACTTGTAAGATGAAAGATAAAAATTCAAATACATTTTCGCTTGGACAGATTTTACTTGCTTTGGGGTTTGCTTTCGTTTTACTTGTCATAACTCTCATTAAAAAAACTTTCCCATTTCCAGCCTTTGATGTTGTTTCAGATGTTTTATCTTTAACATTGTTGATAACTTTGATTTTGATAGTTCAGCCGTTCGCTCAAAAATTCGAGAAAAATCCCGTTGACGGGATAAAATTTATATCTATCTTCTTGTTTGCACTTGTTGGGATTTCATTTGCATTTAAAAATTTAATTGGCATTCAAAAGGTTGGTGAGTTCACAACTTTAGCTACTTATGTAGATGTTATCAGTGCCAACATTTACAACTTGATTTATGCCTTTCTACTCTCAATAGTTTTTTCAATCTTTTTGAAGATCCTTTTTCACGAGCGTGGAAGGGAAGCTAAGGTGAAGTTCATCATCACATTTTCATATTTTGCTATTTTTGAGCTCTCGAGGAGAATTTTTGAACTTCCTAATTTATTGCCACAATTGTTGGGAGGATTCCAAATAATTTTATTTATGTGGATTTCGTTTAGAATTCCGTGGGTTATAAGTCTGTCTAAAAAGGATAAATACAAAGTTTTGCTTTTTTCGTTTCTTTCGATTTTATTTTCTTTTCTTCTTCAAAGTCCGTTTGTGACTGGAAGCGCTGCTGAGGGAATGCGATATTATTCGGATTTATTTTTCTCTTTCACTCATTTTTATTTTCAGCCCTTTTTGATAATCTATTTCTTCTTTGTCTTTGGTAGCGTGATTTTTCACCTTCCGACAGGTGAAATTTACGAGCGTAGGGTTACGGAACTTTCAACGCTTCAAAATATAGGTAAGCTTGTGGCTCGGGTGTTTGATGTAAAGGAGTTTTCTGAAATGTCGGTTAAAATTGCAATGGAGATGACGAACTCAAAATCGGCGTGGGTTGAGATGAAACTTTCTAATTCCACTCAAATTTACGGAAGGTATGGAATTGAAGAGTCCGAAATGTTAAAGATAATGGAGCAAATCTCACATGTTAAAGAAAAATTTGAAGGAGTGCACTTTAAAGAAGGTTATCACATCGATAACTTTGAGGGTAAAATAATTCTTATTGCGCCACTTGTTGCACATGACAAAACCTTAGGTTTATTGTATCTTATGAGGGATGATAAAAATTACAATCAAGATGAAATTAATCTTGCGCTTGCCTTTGCTGGTCAAATCGCTATCGGGGTTGAAAATTCACGGTTGATTCAGGAATCAATTGAGAAGGAACGGCTTGCCCGTGAGTTTGAACTCGCAAGGCAAATGCAGAAGAAACTTCTTCCAAAGTCTTTACCAATCTCGGAAAAATTTGAAATTTCAGCTCTCTCTGTTCCCGCTTTTGAGGTTGGTGGTGATTATTACGACTTTGTGATTCATGAAGATGGGAATATTTCTTTAATCATAGCTGATGTTTCAGGCAAAGGTGTGTCAGCAGCGTTCTACATGGCGGAAATAAAGGGTGTTTTCCAATCGCTTGCAAAAATTTATCCGAAGCCCGTTGATTTTCTCGCAAAGATGAATGACACTATCTTTGAACATATAGATAAAAAATTTTTTATCACGCTTGTTTATGCTTATTTTGATTTGAAGAAAGATGTTGTTTACATCGCAAGAGCTGGACATTTGCCACCTGTTCTTGTTAAAAGAGGAACACTTAAATTTTTGAAATTGTCTGGAGCTGGAGTTGGGCTTATGCCGACCCACTCCTTTCGGAAGTTGATTAAAACGCTTAAACTTAAACTTGAAGAGAATGATTTACTCGTTTTTTATAGCGATGGTATAATTGAAACGTTGAATGAGGAAAACGAAGAATTTGGATATGAACGATTTGAAAGGGCTATAATATCAGCTTCAGATAAATGCTCAGATGAAATCGTAAATTCAATTCACAATGAGTTGACAAGTTATCAAGGTGAAATGCAACAGGTTGATGATATAACAATAGTTGTAGTTAAATGGAAAAAATAATTGGGAGCTAAAATGGCAAAAAGAGAAAGAGAGAAAAATTTCGATGTCGAGATTGAAGAGAAAAATTCAGTTAAAGTCTTGAATTTGAGAGGATATCTTGATGCATATACTTCCCTTAAATTTGAAGAGGTGATGAAAAAGCTTGTTGAGGGTGGAAGTTATAAACTTGTCGTCAACATGAAAAATTTATCTTATATAAGCAGTGCAGGGTTTGGGGTTTTTATGGCTTTCGTTGATGAGGTGAGAAAAAATGGTGGTGATATTAAATTTTGCTGTCTTTCTAAAAAGATAGATGAAATTTTTGAGCTTCTTGGGTTTAAACATATCTTCAGCGTTTTAAATAGCGAAAATGAGGCAATAAAATCGTTTGAGAAAGTCAGGGTTAAAAATGTCAAAGGAAGAAAGAAATAATAAAATCGTCGTTAGAAGCGATTTAAGAAATCTTAAGATTGTTCGTGATTTCGTCGCCAAAGGAGCGAGAAAATTTGGTTTTGATGAAGTTGAAACTGAGAAGATAATTCTTGCTGTTGACGAGGTATGCACAAATTCAATAAAGCACTCATATAGAAATAATCCGAGCGGTGAAATAACCATCGAGTTGAAAGCCCATGATGATGAGTTTACAGTCGTCATTTCATATGATGGCTTACCCTTTAACCCCAAAAAGATAAAAATTGAATCGCCAGTGCAAAAATACAGCAAGACGGGAAGCGTTAAAAGAGGGAAACTTGGAATGTTTATAATTTATCAGTTCATGGATAGAGTGAAATATACAAGGAAAGGAAGCAAAAATGTCGTCATCTTAACAAAGTTTTTAAAGCGAGATAATGTATAAAACTGAGGCAATTTTTACACTTGAATCCATCTTTAACCTTGGGAGGGCACTTGGGTCTGCGAACACTGCCGAGGAAATTTTAAAGGTTTCAATCTTATCCCTTATGGGAAAGTTAAAGGTGAGCAAGATTGCTGGATTTGTATCGTCTGGGGATAGATTTAAGCTTGTTTATTCAAGAGGTGTTAAAATAGACGATGAAATTGAAATAAAACGTTTTGAAATTCCATCTGAATTTACACGCTTGAAAAAAAGCTGGATTAAAAATTTAATTCTGAGTAAAGAGTTTGACTACATTCTTCCGATCAAATGGGCACAAACTCATACCCTTGCTTTAATCTTTCTCGGTGGAAGGAATAAAGGCTTTACAAAATCGGAAATAGATTACATTAACTTCGTTTCAAACTTCACAGCCATTTCTCTTAAAAACATTAACTCAATCCTTGAATTGAAGAGAAGTGTTTTTGATTTGACTGTTTTAAATGAGTTTACTCAAAGCATCCTTTTAAAAAGAGATGAAGGGGAAATTTTTAATTCACTTGCACTGACTTTGATGGGGCATTTTGGAGTTGAGAGCGTGTCCGTTATTAAATCTGATGGAAGCACGATTAAAATTTTCTCCTTTCCCGATGAACAGCACTTCTCAAGTGGATTTATTAGGAAAATTTTAAAGCTGGGATCAATGAATGCCCAATTTTCAAGAATAAAAGCGAAAAGTTTCCTTTTTGCTCTTGGTCAAAGATCACCAGATGGGCAGAGAAGTTATGTTTTATTGCTCGGCAAGAAAAGAGGGAAGATAAATTTTAAAATTAGCGAAGTAAATTTGCTTCAAGCGTTGTTTACTTCTTTTGTAAATGCAGTTGAAAATCTTAGGATGATTAGTTTGAATTATGATATCAATCTTGCTTATAACATCCAGCGAAATCTTTTGCCACTTGAACTGCCGAAAGATCCAAGAGTTGATATTTATGGTTTGACTATGCCGTCAAAGGTTGTAAGTGGTGATTACTATGATGTGCTTAAGATAAGTCGGGATGAATTTATCGTTGTTATAGCTGACATCTGCGGGAAGGGTTTATCCGCATCACTTTTGATGTCAAATTTGCAGGCATCGTTGAAAAGTATTTTACTGTTTACAAATGAAATTGAAACTATCACGAATTTGCTTAACAAAGTTGTCTTGCTGAATACATTATCAGAGCAGTTTATAACATTTTTTATTTGCAAGATCGATTTGAAGAATTTGACAATTGAATATATTAACGCTGGACATAATCCCCCAGTTTTGTTAAGTGAGAACAAAGTTAAGTTTCTTGAAAAGGGTGGAGTGGTGCTCGGTGTTTTTAAAAGCAAGTATAAATCTGAAAAAATAAAAATTAATCGGGGTGATTTAATCTTTCTTTACACAGATGGGGTCACAGAAGCAATGGATCAGTTTGAAACGGAACTTGGCATTGATAAAGTTATTGAAACAGTTCGTTCGTTAAGAAATCTTCCATCTCGTGAAATTGTTGAAGGCGTAACAAAATTAATCAAATCCCATACTTACGGGGTTGAGCAAACAGATGATATAACAATGGTCGCTGTAAAAGTTTTATAGTCGACTCATTTTTTAAAGACAATTTTGTAGATTTTGTCATCCCCTGGCTGTGGACTTCCTCTGCCGTCCCTGTTGCTTGTGAGAATGTATAGATTGCCATCTGGACCTTCAACAACATCCCTTAATCTTCCAAATTTCCCTCTTCTATTGTCAAATGCAAACCATCTTTCGATTCGTGTGACTTTATAACGATCCCCGGATTTTCGAATCTTAATTCGTATCAATGCCTCACTTCTTAATGTTGCCACGAATAAATCACCTCTATAAAAAGTCATGCCTGATGGTGGGGTTGCATCCTTCCAAACAACGATCGGATCTATATAATCTTTTTCTCCCGGCGCTCCAATTACTTTAGGCCATCCGTAATTTCCACCTTTGTAAATAACATTAATTTCGTCATGCCCAAAACGCCCATATTCTCCCGAGGGACCATGTTCAGATTCGAACAAATCCCTAGTTTCAGGATGCCATGCTAAACCTTGTGGATTTCTATGACCATAGGAATAAATCGGCGAATTTGGGAATGGATTATCTTTGGGAATTTCTCCATCCGGAGTTAGCCTTAAAATTTTACCATTGAGCGAATTTAAATCTTGCGCTAACTCGCCTTTAAATATTTCGCCAGTTGTGATATAAAGCATCTTGTCAGGACCAAATTTAATTCTTCCACCGTTGTGGAATCTCGCACCAAGTATGCTGTCGATTATGACTTTGTCAAAAGTTCCGCTTTTGCCGTTATCTTTAATTCTTATGACCCTGTTAAAAATTTTACCATCTTTCGTCTCGTATGTGTACATCGCATAAATAAAGGGTTTTTGGGGAAAATCAGGATGAACTGCAAGTCCCATTAATCCACCTTCACCAAAGTGTTTGACATCAATTTGCATATATGGTTCTGGCAAAAGTTTTCCGTTCTCAATGAGTCGGATTCTTCCGGGTCTTTCGCTGACGAGAGCTCTTCCATCTGGCAGGAAGACAAGCGACCACGGTATTTCAAGATTATCTATCCATACGCTTACTTGAACATTTTCTCCATCGGGTAGATAAATATCTTAACTTCTTGAGGCTTTTGCCCGACGATTTGAAAGCAAGAGACCAAAATTGTAAGGAGGGCGAAGGAAGATAAAAGTTTTGCTTTCATCGTGGTTCTGCCTTTTTGATTTTTCTTTTTTCAAAAAATGGGAAAAATTTTGAGAAAAACAAAATGTTTTGCCAAAAATTTGCTTGACTTTAGCTCGGAAAAGTTTTATTTTCAAATTGAACAAAAATAAAATTTGTTTTTGCCATGAAATTAATTTATAAGCTTACTTTCACCTTACTCCTTCCGCTGCTTCTGCTCTCACAAGAGCAATGGGTATATAAAAAATCAATTGAGTTCCCTGCCACAGATACTTCATATGTCAGACCATTTTTGTGCGCTGTCGATGCAAGTGGTAACTTATGGGTTATATCTTCAACAGCGACAGATACATCAGCTCACAACGCATTGTGGAAAGCAGGACCAAATGATAGTGTTTTTACACTTGTTTATGATTATACCGCAAGATTTGATACAGCGAATGTTCATTCGCTTCGCGGTATAACGACGATTCAAAACGATGTGCTTGTCATCTTTAGACAGCCTATTAGTATGGGTACAGTTTCAGGGCTTGATTATTTTAAGAATGGCGATTCGGAACAGAAAGTTAGATATGGGGCTGGTTTTGGGCAGGTTGGCTATGGGACATATGTGTATGGTTTAAGTGCGACAAAGGATAGTTTTGTTTATGCTGGGACAACATATCAAGCTCAGGGAGAGCAAGGACCGACCCCAAGAGTTTATAACTTCACAGGTAGATCGATCCAAAGTGATACTATAACAGTGGCTCCCGGTGCGTATGTTCCGCCTCCATTTTATTCAACCTGTCCTGGTGGGCGTTCTCCTAGTGGGTTTGATGCAATTCGTGATGTGGCAGTTATACCTGATGGAGATTACAACAATCCGAACACTCCATTTTTTACATCAAGAAATAGTTCAGAGGATAACCCAACTGCGGGCAATGTTGCAATCTGGACGGGCGGAACACAAGTTGAACCTAAGGATTATAGGGGGCAGGCGTTAACTGATTTTGCAGGTTTTTTGGCGCTTGGTAGATTTATTCCATCCGGAATTTATGCGGATAAAAATGGGAGATTATGGGTTTGCAGACCTGATTCGGGTTTTCAGACTGTTAAGGCGTTTGAAGTCGCTGGGAATTTTGCTATGGAAGTTTTGACGCTTGAAGGGGCACCGTTTGAAGCACCTTGCGATGTCGCTTTGAGTCCGGATGAGTCAAAAGCGTATGTAATTGATATGTTTGCAAGAAAAGCTTTCGTGTTTGAGAAGGTGACATCTGTGGCTCAAGATGATGAGGTCCCAAAGGATTTCGCAATTTATCAAAATTATCCGAATCCGTTTAATTCATCAACCGCTATCGTTTATGAAATCCCGAGCGATGGTTTTGTAAAGATTAATGTTTACAATTCACTTGGTCAAATTGTTGCTTCACTTGTTAATTCAGTTCAAAGTGCTGGGAAGCATATCACAAGTTTTGAGGCGGGGAATTTGCCGAGTGGTGTTTATTACTACCAACTTGAATTTGGCAATTTAAAGTCGCCGATGAAAAAGATGGTTTTAATAAAATAATTTTTTTAAAGCCATGAGGCTACCGAAAATTACAGTTTTGCTTGTTATATCTTTTTCGGTTTTATTTTCACAAACCCCGAAAGGGAAAATCTTTGGCAAGATCACGGATAAAACGACGGGCGAGCCACTTGTGGGAGCAAATGTTTTGATTGAGGGAACGACGATGGGAGCTGCAGCAAATTTTGACGGTGAGTATTTCATTATTAATGTTCCACCGGGGCGATATAATTTGGTAGCAAGTATGGTTGGATATAAAAAAGTGATTGTCAAAGATGTCGCAGTTTATGTTGATAGAACTACAACTGTTAACTTTCAACTCGAACCGACGGCGATAGAGGTTGAGCCTGTAATAGTTGAAGCGAAAAGAGCGATTATTGAAAAAGATAAGACAGCAACATCTGTAAACATAGAGTCTCGGGAAATTGAGAGCGCGCCGATCGAAGGTTTAAAGCAAATCCTTGAATTAACAGCTGGTATAATTCAAAATCCCAATGGAACGTATAGCATTCGCGGTGGCGGAGCTTATGAATTAAACTTTTTGATAAATGGGGTTGAGCAAATGACTACAAATACTGGCGTGCCCGGATATAGCTTTGCATGGGATAAATCAAATAATTCTTGGAAATATGATTATAATCCGCTTGCAGTTGCACAGATGGAGATAATTTCAGGCGGATTCAGTGCTGAGTATGGGAATGCTCAATCTGGTGTTGTAAAGGTTGTGACAAAAGAAGGAGGTCCAAAATTATCCGGTGAATTTCGTTTTGAGTATAGACCCCCGGGGCAATACCATTGGGGACCGTATTTGTATGGACCTGAAACTGTTGAGTGGCAAAAGTGGGGAACTTTGGAAAGATGGAAACAAACTTATCCAGATTCGTCGGATGAGTGGATTTACAAGATGTGGCGTAAGTGGGTGGAAAACCATTCACCAAATCCAGACGGAAGCTCAAATCCACTTGGGGTTTATGATTATAGAAAACTTGCTTACAGGAGATTTTTAATTGGCTTTGGAGGTCCGCTTGGCTCCAGCCCTGAAGCATTGAGATTTTTTATATCCGCGGAATATAGAGAGAAGCCGACGAGAATACCCACAATTGAAAGAGTTCAAGTATATCAAAATTACACTTTAACTTTATCTTGGAATCCGGCGCCGAAGCATAAGTTTAAACTTATGGGTCTATACCAATATTATCGTGGCGGATTATTCTCGGGTTCAGATGACATTCGCTGGGCGGGAAGAGATGGAGCGTGGAAATATGTTCTTGTTACTGATTCTCCGAGGGACGAGATAACAACGACGCAAAGTTTTACTTGGACATATGCGATAAATCCGCAATCATTTTTTGAACTGACGGCGTATCACTCAAGGGAAAGATATGTTGTTTTAGTTCTGCCCGTGCCTCAAAGACCAAGTTATTTAAGGGATGATGTGTGGTCGATTCCACCTGGACCATGGGATGAAGGTTATAGAACTGTTTATTCATTTACGACGCTTTATGGGCAAGATGCGAGGACCGACGCTTGGAGCGTCTATGGTGATTACACAAATCAAGTAACAACAAGATTACAGTTAAAAGCTGGTTTTAAGTTAAACTACTGGGATACATATTACAATGCGGTTTCAAGTTTTGCAGCGAACGCTTTTATCTCAAGGACTGGTTATGCGGAGTATTACAAAGCATATCCTTATTATATCGCTGGCTATATTCAAAGTAGATTTGAGTATGAAGGTATGGTTGCGAATATTGGCGTTAGAGCCGATGGTTATAATTTTAACACAGAAATTCCGTACGATAGATTTAATCCATTTTATCCAGCTCTTGGCGCTGAAGCGATCGGTGATCCGAGGACAAAGCACACCAAGGCTCATTTTAGGATTTCCCCAAGGTTTGGAATTTCATTTCCAATAGGTGAAAACACCGCTTTTAGGTTGCAGTATGGACATTTCTATTCGATGCCGACGTTTAAAGAAGCATTGATGAAAACGACTGAACTTGGTTGGATAGCCTATGGTAATGGAAACCTTGGACCAAAGCAGACGATAAGTTATGAATTTGGCTTACAACACAGTTATAAAAATACACATAGAATTGACATCGTTGCTTATTATAATGACAGGGTCAAGCAAGTTGGCACTCTATACGTCTATGCTCCAAGTGCAGGGATAAGGAGAAACAAGAGGTATTTAACTTATGAAAATAATTCTTACGGCGCATCGAAGGGAATTGAAATAACGATTGATAAAGTTGCTCCTGGCAGATGGGGTTATAGGTTAACTTATAGTTTGTCGAGAACTACATTTGGATATTACGGTCCCCTGGCTATATGGTCGGATGATCCGAATGATCCGAGAAATTACCAGGAGAGAAATCAAGCAAATGATTTCTTATCTTACGATGATAGAACTCATACGTTTAGAGCACTCGTAAATTATAGCGTTGAAAAAGGTGGTGGAATTGAAATTTTGGGTGTTAAACCATTTTCAGATTTTAACATAAGTTTAACATATACTGCTCAAAGTGGGACACCATTTACTTATGTGACAAGTTATGATGAGTTTAAAGATGTAGTGAACAATCGCCGTTATCCACTTGAAGCAAAGTTCGATCTCAACTTGACGAAAAGGATATACTTTGGTAAACAAAGTTTGTTGCTTGGCGTTAGGATAATGAACTTGTTTAACAACAGATGGCTTACGCCTTTCTCATCCCAGGACGATTTAAGGGATTGGGTTGAGAGAAACATAACTCCGGATATGTTGAAACCGGGCGAGGACCCATTAAATCCAAGGGCAAGTTATAAATTTAACTACTTTACAACATATCGAAATGTTCCAAGAGAAATTTACTTTACAATCGGTTTCGGCTTTTAAAATAAAATTTGCCCCAAGATGAGATTAAAAATTCTGTTTTTCCTTCTTCTAATTGCAACATTTTTATCAGCTCAAGTTTCGGCACCACTTCTTTACTTTAAAAGGGGGATGTTATGGGAGTCATTTTATTATGGGAAAATTTGTCCACCTTTTAACAATTGGCAAAGGATAAATTATGGTATGGATTGGCCCGGATTCGATCCCGAATGGATTGGTGCTGACATCGGTGGTCCAGCTTCACATCTTGTCTCAGGCGGTTTGATAATTGCTGGACTTGACTCAAGTGGAAAAGTTATCGCTGCGGAAGATTGGGCGTTATATGCTGGATCTGTTTCGCCGGAGCCGGGGGCGAAGTATATAGTCAAAAAACATCATAAAATTGAAAACCATTGGCAGGTCAATTTTTCAGGTCCCGAAGAGATTATTGAAAGCGTGTGGGAATATAACCCAAATTACCAACCGCAATATCAAGGTGATAAACCTTTGCCTATAAGAGTTGAGAGAAAGGCTATGCAGTGGAGTGGTTCTCAAGCCGATGAAAATTACATCATAATTGAGTATGTGATAAAAAATATAAGCAATGAACTTTCCCCTGGTGATAAATTTGGTCTTTATAACGCCACCATTTACAAAATGTATGTTCTTTTCACCTATGCTTTCTCAATAAACTCGCGAGCATGGAGGGTTTTATTTTATCCGCAATATAGCGAGGGAGCAAGAAATAATCGTTTCTTTTTCATCNAAAAAGCCTTACTGTAAAGTTTGGTGTGGGAGGTGGATCAGGGACATTATATCCATTTTCATAATTGAACTGGGCACGACGGGCATTTTTTAAAAGTTCACTGTATCCTCTATTTCCAACCGTTGATGCACCGGTATTTGGGTCTATTGCTTCTTTATATGAAATCCCACCGATAACCTCTGCAGTTACAATTTTTATCGTATCTCCCGGATTTAATGTCCAAGGTCCAAGCGAAACAAGAGACCACATCCTTCGG